>DAOLFJ010000191.1:0-8895 GCA_035326365.1 Saprospiraceae bacterium
CGAAGCTTCTGATTTGCAGTAGTTTAGCTTCGGAATAGATTTTCTATTGCATAATACGGGTTTAAAAATTGAAAGTTAAATAAAAGTATTAATAAAAAAATCTGCAGTATTGTATTTTTGATACAAACTTAAATGATATAAATAAATTGCAAATACTCTGCATTTGAAAGTCATATGTTCTATTAAGATTTTATTATTTTAGTTGATATTATTTTAGCAAAAACAAACTTTTCGACGAAAATCTAACAGGCTATTTAGCTTAGGTTTATATTTGTAAAATCATTAATCACATTATTTCTTAATCTTTTTAAAATTTATCAAAATGAACAACAAAACAAACTGGTTAGCCATCTTAGCAAGTGTCGTCGTTTCTATGGTTATAGGCTTTCTTTGGTACGGCGCACTCTTTCAGCAACAATGGATGGCAGGCAATGGTATCACGGTAAATGAAGATGAGACCGCTATGTTTAAAGATGGTGTAGCCTTAGATATGAGTATGACACCGATGATTGTCAATATCTTATTTATGGTGGTATATGCATTCATCATGAATTGGTTGATCAATAAAACAAATTCATATGGATGGCAAAGTGGTATGATGGTAGGTTTGGCTGTAGGTGTCACACATACTTTGAATGTGATCGTAGGCAATCTATTTGCATCCAATCCTTCTTCACTTTCTATGGTGGATGGATCATATAGTTTGGTACTATTTACAGTGATGGGTACTGTCATTGGAGCTATGCAAAAACAATAAGAACATACTTTTAGAATATAATTGAGTCCACTCCGAAAAGTTAAATTTAATCACATGGCACAAAAACATAAAGAATCGCAAGTTTCAAATATTTGATAATCATTTCTTTTTGAACCTTTCGAATTTTGAGACTCAAGATCAATTTTTATTTTTGGCATTTCGGATTGGACTCTTGTATAAGATATTATTGAAACATTATTTTAAATAAATACCTTATTAGTGACAAATGGAAACTTGTAAAAACTGTGGAAATACTTTCAAAGGGAATTTTTGTAATCATTGTGGGCAGAAGGTATTTAGTCCATCTGATAAGTCCATTAAAAAGATATTGCAAGAGATATTTTATTTCTTTACTAATCTTGATAATGGTTTTTTTAAGACCATATTTACCATTATCACTGCGCCAGGTCAGTTAACGTTGGACTATTGTGCAGGAAAACAAAAGACGTATTTTAAACCGATATCTTTATACTTTTTGATAGTGGTTATTTACTTGGTTTTCCCTGTTTTCTCTGGTTTAAATCAAGAATTAAAGTACTATAAGGGTAATGCATTTTTTGGATCCATCATTGAAAGCCAAATCAACGAAAAACTTGTCACCGATAATGTGACTTTGGAAGAATTAAGTATTCCCTTTAAGGCAAAATCAGAGGTCACATCCAAGGTAGCCCTTTTCTTATTTATTATTGTTTCCATACTTTTTATTTATCTGCTTTTTTATAAAAGTAAACTTGTGGCCTTTGATCATTTGATTTTATCGACAGAGATCAACATATTTTATTTATTGGTACTTTTTATTCTATTGCCTTTGGTCATGTTGTCTATTTTAACTTTATTTAGTATTAGCGAAACGTACATTTCTGATGAGATTATAGCTTTGGTCCTTATCTTTTTATTTGGGATGTATTGTACTCTAGTTTTTCGAAGGCTATTCGGTCAGAAATGGTATTTATCGGTCATTAAGGGAATGACTTTTTCACTTCTTCATGCTATATTTTTCATTACTATATATCGGTTTATTGTTTTTGAGCTGTCGTTTTTGCAGCTTTGATTTTTTCTACCCTCAGCACTTTAATCGGTTAATGGTAATTGTATAGAATTACATAAGCATCATTTGTTGGCAACACATTTGGTTTTTTTGAAGTAATTTAAAAACTAATCAAAATTAATATCGTCAAGGACCAACATCACTTTATTTCAGTATATTTTGTTTGTGAGCAAGGTAGTTATATTGTTTTTTCAATAGTCGGAATCTAAAGGTTATGTTACTAATAAAAAGTCGGACAATCAATGAAAAGAATGTAGCCATCTTTGTTTTATTTTAGATACAAGATCAATTATTAGTTAAGAGATTACAGGACAACTTAATATTGTCTCTTTACACAAAAAAGAAAGATATATTTTAAATGGATAAGATAGAACACATAGATTTTGATTATGTATGTGGTAAAGGCTAGATAGCTGATGATGGTGACATTAAATCATCTTATCAAAAGGTGACATGGGAATACCATCCAGATTTTAATTTAAATAACAAAAAATGCGGTAATTACTGCAAGGAATAGCAACTTTTAGATGAAAAAACGGAGTCACGCACAATCATTTTGTAAACCGCTTTAATAGACATTGTTTGCATAATGCCATATTTCAGAATGCCATTAGGATTGGTGTTATTGGATATCGAGATATGGGTCGTCATATTTGTAAGTCTAATCCCATAGGTAGTGGTACAATTATTGAAGATAATAAATAATGGTACGTAAGTTGAAAGCGAATCGAATTGGCAATGTAATCTTCGATTGCAATTTGTAATTTTTATTATTTGATTTTGCTCAGTTTAATTTCTCAAATCATAAAACCATTTCACAATGCTTAAAATCATCTTCATCATCATCATAATCCTTCATGGATTGATCCACCTTATGGGATTTGTAAAAGCGTATGGCTATGCTGATGTTTCTGCCTTGAAACGTGAGATTTCCAAACCTATGGGCATCATATGGCTTGTGGCGACGGTATTGTTTGTTACTACAGCCATATTATTTGCATTTGGAAACGACGCATGGGTCTATGTTGGGATAGCAAGTATGATCGTCTCGCAAGCTATGATATGGATGTATTGGCAAGATGCCAAATTAGGTTCCATCGTCAATGTACTGGTGTTGATTGTCGTCTTTTCTAGCTTCTTTCACCAGGATTTTAAATATAAATACAAAAGGGAAGTGACTGCTGGATTGACACAAACATCAAACATTCCATCAGATATTTTGACAGAAGAAGATATCAAACATTTACCACCTTTGATCCAAAAGTATATACGATATTCACAATCGGTAGGCAAACCCAAAATCCATAACTTTAAGGTTACTATGTCAGGGGAAATCAGAAGTTATGAATCTCAAGATGGGATGCCATTTACATCAGAACAATACAACTTCATTCCTGCGACCACAAGATTATTTTTCTTAAATGCTACCAAAAAATTGCTACCTGTATCTGGATTGCAAAGTTTTAAAGGTGGAGTCGCTTCTATGGATATCCGTTTATTGTCTACGTTCAATTTGCAAAATATGGAAGGTAAGGAAATGAATGTCTCAGAGACGGTTACATTCTTTCATGACCTTTGCTGGCTGGCACCTGGAGCGTTGATAGATGAGCGTATAAGATGGAAGATATCAGAAGGGAACAGAGTGAGCGCTACATTTACATTCAATGGCATCACAGTAGCTGCATGGTTGTATTTTAATCAAAAAGGTGAATTGGTCAATTTTGAGTCTGAAGACCGATATGCAGTTAATATCGATGGCAAGAATACTCAATTAAGCTGGCGGACACCATTGGAAGAATATAAGGAGATAGGTGGCTATCGATTGGCAAGTTATGCAACGACAATAACTACCTATGATAATGGAGATTTCGTCAATGCTACATTTAATATTGATGATGTAAAGGTGAATTTGACTAAATAAGGAAGGGGTATTTGAAAATAGAAAGTTTAAGTTAACTCCTGATTATCGAAATATTTTGATTTGTAGTTTTTCTTTTATTGTATTTGTGAATGGAATTAATTCATAAAAATTAATATTAGTTCGGAAGATAATGAGTTTTTTATCAAAAGTTCGGAAAAAATCCTACAATTGATCCATTTTAATCCAAATATTACCATCAAAGACCTAACGGCTGCAATATATATAACAACAAGAGCCGTAGGAAAAATTATTTCAAAGCATAAAGCGGAAAGAATTTTAGAGCGAATAGGGAGCAACAAAGGTGGTTATGGAAAAGCATTACCACGAATTATTATAAATGAAAAAAATATTTTAACAGAAACAACTAGGCACTATTGATAAAAGCGTATAGACAAACTTTTGTATTTGAAAGAAAAATTTAGAAACCTTTCTATACAGTTGATCGAAAGATACGACAAAGGTTGGAGTGACCGCAAATTGCTGCATTGTTTACGCGGCGCGTATACTTTTACCAAAGATGAGATTATATACATAGTGCGTACACAATTGACATGGACTCATTTACGTTCGCTAATGTTCATTGAAGACGAACTGAAACGTAAATTTTATCTCGAAATGGCTAGGATAGAGCATTGAAATAAATAAATTTAATATGTTACAAAATAAACTTATTGTTACCTTTGATTCTCCTAAAGATAAACCAAGAATTAAAGAAATCGATATTAGTGAAATCCTTAAATAAAATGAAACCCATCAACCTTTTACTAATCTTCTTTTTTACCACCTTTCATTCTTTTGGACAGCAAAGGAATGTGGGTGATCAGATAGATAGCTTATTTTTTGCAGAGACCAACAATCCATTTAATGGTGTAATACTTATAGCTGAGCAAGGACAAGATACTTATAAAAAAGTAAAAGGCTACTCAGATTTAGAAAATAAAGTGCCATTAAAACTACATGACCAATTCGTCATCGGTTCTATTAGCAAACAGTTTACAGCAGTTCTGGTTCTGCAAGAATATGACAAAGGGAATCTGGATTTATTCATTCCGATAAGACATTTTCTTCCTGATTTGACACAAGATTGGGCAGATACAGTGACGGTGCATCATTTGTTGACTCATACCCATGGCATTGCACAACTGGACAAACCCACCACATTTGCAGTGGGCACGCGTTATGCCTATTCGCAGATAGGATATGACTTACTAGCTCAGATAGTAGAGAAAACATCGGGGACATCTTTTGCTACACTTTCGCAGCGTTTGTTTGAGACTTGTGGTATGAATAATACTTTCCACCCGGATATAAAAAAGTATAATGATTTAGTAAAAGGGTACACAGAAACCGAAGATGGTCATATATCTTATGAGCGAGAATCATTTGAAAACTATGCTGCTGCAGGTTCTTTCGTATCGACCGCTTCAGATCTGAATGTGTGGAATGATAAATTTTACAGTGGTCAGCTATTAAAAACCGAAACCATGGACATCTTAAAAACTAAACAAAAAGGAGCTGTGCGCAACCACCCAATATTTGGCATTACTGCGTATGGATATGGCTTCACCATAGATACTAATGAAGGCTTCTTACAATATGGGCAAACAGGCTTTGCCCCTGGTTTTGTTTCAATGAACTTCTTTTTCCCTGAGACAAAGACAAGTGTCATAGTCTTGGAGAATATCGCTTATGACACCCACGATTTTAGAAGCACATTTGGTATACATACTGCCATATTGAAGATGGTAAGAAATGATATAAAGATTAGGAGATGATTATGGGATAGAGATATACTAGATATGCAATTCTGTTTTTTATTTGTAGTTGTTTAATTAGCAAGGTTGCGAAGGGCTATATTCTTGACATGAATATAGCGCTCCTTCATAGCTCGGTTGCAATCAAGCCATGAAGGGGCGACATAACATAAGGATGGGATAATCATTAGTAAATAATTATCTTCGCATCGTATTCAACATAAAATAACTTATCATGTCCAAGCACAATTATATCGATGACAAATATAAAGATATAGCAGAAAGAATTATCGCTATGAAGAATGCTGACCTAGCAATCAGAGATAAATTGGTAAAAAGCGGACAACTTAGCAAAGGTTATCATGATGAAATGAAAGAAATGCATAACAAAAATGCATTGGCACTAAATGAAATTATTGATGAAATAGGCTATCCGACAGTAAATAAAGTGGGAAAAGAAGCATCTGAAGCATCATGGTTAGTCATCCAACATGCGATCGGTCAGCCTGCCTTCATGAAAAAATGTCTCTTACTTTTAGAAAACGCTGTAAATGAATGTAAAGCCGACCCAATAGATTTGGCGCATCTCAAAGATCGGATATTGGTGTTTCAGGATAGACCACAATATTATGGAACACAGTATGATTGGGATGAAAATGGCGAACTTAGTCCAAACACCATGGATGATATTGTAAAAGTAAATGAAAGAAGAAAATCAATTGGTCTTAATTCAATTGAAGAACAAACAAATGCCATCAGAAGCCATGCGAAATTAGAAGAACAAACGCCACCGGAGGATTTTGAGAAAAGAAAACAAGACATTAAAGCTTGGAAAATAGAGGTTGGTTGGAAGTTATAGTTGCTTTTATGCATTTTACCGATCTTTTTGTTTCGCTTTTTAAACATGATTATGGTGTTTAACATAAGATTACAAGTAATTAATGACTATTTAGATAACTATTGGCCTATAAATCAATAACTATTATAAAAGTAGAAAAAAAACTACATATATAATTTTGTATTATATTTAATTAATATATCTTTGCCGCTGTATTGCCAGTGTCCTGAGAATTTACATAATATAATAGAACCATCATTGATAGACTTTATTGTTCGTGATGGTTTAAGAAGATTAGAATATTTACTACAATCTTTTCTTATATAAACGCGCATATCTCAATGTGCTTGACGTATTGACTACACGACAATTTTTGTTTTTCGATGATGTATATTTTAAGACTTACCTGATGGTTTCGGGTTGGTTTCTATTTATTTTTTGATTTAGAATATAAATATTAACACATGGAAGCAAAGATGTTTTCGAAATTCATGCTGATTTTTCTATTATTGACCACTGCTTGTTTGCATGCTCAGTATAGCCATAACAATCCTACTCCAAAGAATGCGTTTACTAGGTTTTTGATACCAGAACGAGTTGATACGACATGTATTACATTTGGTCAAAAGCTCACTTGTATAAATATCACAGATGACTTGGTCACTTGGGAAATCAAAGAAAAAGTAAGTGGAAATGTCATAAGTAGTGGCAATGGCGCAACTTTGCATGATTATATATTTGCTATGGCAGGAAGTTATGAAGTTAGCCTTGATCATCATTTATTTTATGATCCTAATTCTTGCAATCATGGGAGTTTACCTGATTTGATAGAGGTAATTGTTTCACCCGTAACTGCCAAGTATAAGTTTGAGACTATAACGTTTTCGTCTCAAATTCAAGACAATATTGCCACAGACGGTATCCAAGTTACTTTAGATTTGGAAGTGGCCCTGCAAGATATGTCTTCTTATAATTTTATCATTCCTCCAGTGATGACAAATGGTACCGACACACATATAGTGGCAACGCCTTTGCAAGAGCAAGTAAGCTTAGTAAATGGTATTAATACTTTGAATTTTGTCTTAAACGGATTAGTGACAAGACCTTCATACATTGTTTTTGATTTTGTAGACCCTAATGGTAAAATCCAAGATTATATCTACTCCCTCATTAACAATTAATAGCATTAGCAATATTACCTAAAGCAAAAAGATCAAAAATGAAAAACTTAATTAGAGTTATATTTATATTAATAGGTGTATTTATTGGATATGCTAATGTCTTGAAAGCACAATGTGGTTTTACTACTGGCGAAGGTTGTCCAAATACTGATTACGAAAACTATGGCGTTGGTTCATCCATACCAGGAACCCTAGAATATGATAATTTTGTGTCCGTATTTCATGCCACCATTGCAAGGACCTACGATGGTACTTTCAAATGTTGGGGCGAAAATATAGGAAGTAATGGTGCCACCCATATCACTTCACCTCAAGTCATTAATAGTACTAATTACCCTGGTCTCACAGGTACACCACTCAAAGCTACAGCCGGGAGTAACTTCGCAAGTACTGGGCAGTTTATTCTTTTGACGACCACTGGTCTTTTTGCATGGGGTAATGCTGGTAATGTATTGAGTACTACCATAAAAAGCACAAATACATTTAGTAAACTTACAATAAATGGCGAAACTGACGGTCTACCCATAGGAATTGACCCAGTCGATGTAAAAATGTTACAAGCAACCTATCAGACTTTGGTATTGACGACATGCAGTGGTTCGGTGTATGTATTGTCTCAAGCGGGAAATGCAAGGGGCAATGGAAATACTGGCGATTCGAATACTTGGTATCAGGTGACGACTTCTGACGCTGGAAATCCTCCATTAACTAATATCGTGGCAGCAAGAGCCATCCACAATACTGTGTATGCTTTAGCATCTGATAATACTATTTGGACATGGGGAAATGGGTCGTATTTGGGTGATACAAATGCATCTGCTATAAGAACAAGGGCAACTATTATGACCCATCCAAATACATCAGAAACAATAAAAATGATCGGTATTACTGGGATTTCAGGTGAGGCTAGGTCTTATTTTGTTGTCATGACAAATGGTAAGTTGTATGCATTAGGTAATAATTCAAAAAGACAGCTTGGAGACTGGACGACTATGGAACGATTAATTTGGGTCAGATCAAAATATACAAGTACTTCAGGTCCCGATATAGATAATGTCAAATGGTTGAGTGCACAAGAACATGATGCGTCTTTCGGATCTGTTAATATTATAAATGCGGATAGTACACAATTTGCTTGGGGACAAAATGCCGGGCCAGGTATGATAGGATCAACAACGGATCCTGGCTATCCACAGATACCACAAGGCGTCTTAGCTACAGATAAAATCATTGCCGTAGAAACAGGTGGTCACACTTCTATGAACATTAAAAAATGTACTTCAACTTTTGGTTATGTAGGTCATAGGACGAATGGTAGTATGGGTGATGGAACAACGGGTTCTGCTTTTCAAAACTCCTATACCTATGTCACTGCTGCTATAGATTTATGTGGTGC
>DAOLFJ010000551.1:0-1818 GCA_035326365.1 Saprospiraceae bacterium
GAGATTGTCATTTTTGCGGAAGATAATGTGACTTATGCTAAGGAACTGTATCCTACATTAAAATTGACTGACGAGTGGAAAAGATACTTTTTACCATTCAAGGTGACCAAAGCTTATGCAGCAGGAAAAATGAATATAGGCTTACATCTAGCTTCCCAAATTCAAAATTTTGACATAGCAGGATTGACAGTCCTTAACTATGGTAGTACATACAATATATCACAGTTCCCTTCTTCATTGGGTGAGTATGAAGGTTATGAAGCCGATGCACCGTGGAGAGCGGAAGCTGCTGCTAGGATAGAAAATATTAGGAAATCAAATTTGACAGTTCACGTAAAAGACATTTCAGGTAATGCAATACCTGATGCATCTGTAAAAATAGAAATGATGGAACATGATTTTGGTTTCGGTTCCGCCATTGTAGCTTGTAGGACTCCTGGCAATCGATGTTACAATGAGACCTATCTCAGCAAACTCAAAAATCTAGATGGGAAGGGCCACGGTTTTAATGTAGGCGTGACAGAAAATGCACTCAAATGGGATGGATGGGAAGAGCAGTGGATAGGCACACCTACCGAAACTGTCAATGCCGTAAAATGGCTATCAGAAAGTGGCATCAAAATGCGTGGACACGTCTTGGTTTGGCCAGGATTTGACAATCTACCCGAAGATATGAGAGCCAATAAATCCAATCTTCCATATCTTCGAAATCGGATTAATGAAAGACTTACTTTCATGCTGACACACCCTGAATTGTCTTTGTACATTAAAGATTGGGATGTATTGAATGAAATCACTCAGAATAGAGATCTTGAATATTCATTTGATACAGATCCTACTCTGAGTCAAGGAAGAGATTTGTATAAAGAAATATTCAAAAAAGCCAAAGAATTGCAACCCGAACTCACCATGTATATCAATGACTACATCGTGGAGTCAGATGGTGGATCGGCAGCTGCCACAGCAAGGTACAATACTTATCTTGACGAAATTTACGCAGGTGAAGTCTCTTTTGATGGCAATGGATTTCAAGCGCACATCGGCAAACAACCCACATCCATTTTGAAATTCAAAGAGATATTTGATCACTATTCAACTAGATATAATTCAAGAATCAAAATCACAGAATACGATATCAATAAAGAAGTAGATCCTATGGTCCAGGCTAGATATCTTGAAGATTTACTGACCATGTCATTCAGCCATCCTGCTGTCGACGCCTTTATCATGTGGGGATTTTGGGATGGTAATCATTGGGGACAGAATGCGCCTATTTTTAATCTCGATTGGTCCATAAAACCTAGTGGACAAGCCTATATCGACAAAGTATTTAATGAATGGTGGACCAATGATGAAGCCAACTCAGACCTATCGGGAACAGCAAGTTTCAGACCATATAAGGGAAAACACAAGATCACGGTCACCAAAGATGGCAAAGAAAAAACTCAAGAAGTATTACTTACTAATGATGCAGAAGTAAATATTACAATGGATATCACTTCTTCAACAAATGATGATCTTACGTCAGTTTTTAATATATTTCCTAATCCTACGACCAATGATATTACAATAGAAAGTAGTCATAATAACAAAGTCGAAATTAAGGTATTAACCACAGATGGCAAATTATTGGATCACATCAATACTTCATATAAAACCATAAATTTGCATCTAAAAAAATACCAACAATCATCCGTCATCATCCAATTTATTGAAGAAGGAAAAGTGGTTAAGAGTCAAAAGGTTGTGGTTAACTTGTGATGTTGAAATCTTGTGATTTTATAAATGGAGATTTGGTGATCTTGTGATCGGGTATTT
>DAOLFJ010000192.1:0-8665 GCA_035326365.1 Saprospiraceae bacterium
GAAATGAACATGGCAGAAAAACCAAAAGATTTGTGTAATTCCAAAATAAGGTCCAACATCTTTTTTTGGTTGATAACATCTAAGGCAGAAAGTGATTCATCAAAAATAATCATGGAAGGCTTAATAAATAAGACCCTTGCCAGACAGATTCTTTGCTTTTGACCTCCAGATAATTCATCAGGATAACGATCTAAAATGTCTATATCTAACGACATTTTTTCAAATAAGTCAACAATTGTTTTTTCTTTTTCATCTCGTGTCCAATTATAAAAGGTATCCAATACTTCATTCAAAATGTACTTTAAGGTGTGTTTAGGATTTAAACTGGAAGCAGCATCTTGAAAAACCATTTGAATGTCTTTTGCTATTTGCTTTTTATTTTTCAAATAATTTGTAGCAATATTTACACCATTTAATAAAATATTTCCCGAATTAGCTTCTTCTAATCCCACCAATATTTTTGCAATCGTAGATTTGCCACTTCCTGATTCTCCAAGTACACCTAGTATCATTCCCTTAGGTATTTGGAATGTAACATCAGTTAGGGCTTGATTAGATTCTTTGAAAAAAGGGTAAAACTTATACCGATCATATTGTTTATATACGTGAGAGAACTCCAGCGCTAATGCACCTTCCTGGGTATGATATTCTCTAAAACTCTTGGCGTCAATGATATTTTTCAAGTAAGCAGCAGTGTATTCGGAAATTAAAACTTGGGGATCATTTACTTTATAATTATCCATCACTTTCCCATCTTTTATCATTAGCACCTGATCAGAAATTTCTGTTAACAACTTCAAGTCATGCGTTATGAATAAGATTGCACATTTTGTATGTTTCTTTATATTAAGTAATAAATCGATAATACCTTTTTTCAGATTTTCATCCAAAGACGATGTTGCTTCATCCGCAATAATAATACTTGGGTCATTACAGATTGCCATTGCGATGGCTACTCGCTGCAACTGTCCTCCACTTAGCTGATGTGGGTATGAATGATAAATTCTGTTTGTATCTTCAAGTCCTACAGATTGCAAAAGAGTGTTAACTTTCTCATTTATATCAATATTTGATAATCTTTGATGTACTTGGATTGCTTCAAAGATTTGTTTGCCACAACACATGATGGGATTAAAAATAGATTCTGGTTGCTGAAGTATTATGGATATTTCTTTTCCTCTAATTGTATTTAGTTCTTTGTCATTAGAATGATTTAAATCTTTTCCTTTATAAAATAATTGACCATTAACAATAAAATCATTTTTTTCATCTAATAGCTTCATAATACTCTTTGCAGTCATGGACTTACCACTCCCCGATTCGCCTGTAATGCCAAGAATAGAGTCTTTTCGAACAGAAAAAGACACATTATATAATAATTGTTTTTTATTCTGCATCGAACGAATACCAACACTCAAATTTTTAACATCAAGAATGATCTCATTTTCAGGGGACATGCTATGAAAAACTATTAATTAATAACAAATGTAACTATTATTTTTCAAAATAGACTACAAAGTTATGGTTGTATACCATATTTACACTGAGTTTATAATTCCCTTTTATTTACCCTGACCATAATAGTGACAAAATGAATTATAAATATGTTTTTTTGGAATATTGTGATACGTCCCAATTTATTTTCTCATTCTAATTCCTTTCATTATCGTAATATTGCGGAAATTTTCTCAATTGAACCGATTTATTAAGGTCAAAAAGATGCTCTATTCGGACGCATTAAATGGACTTTTGATGTTGTCTCCTTCTAAACTTAAGGCTAAAGGACCTAGGTTTATAGCATTTTTTTGTGTAGGTATCGTTAGTATCATTTGGGGAACTACATGGATTATTTCTAAGCAAGCAGTACGAGAAATACCTGCATTGGAAATGGCTGGTTTAAGACAATTGATAGGCGGATCGCTCTTCCTGATCTACTTTAAAATTAAAAAGTACGACCTGCCCGAAAAAAAAGATTTAATTCCACTTCTAATATTGTCATTTCTGAATTTCATACTTAGTAATGGTCTTAGTACTTGGGGTGTAAAATTTATCCCTGCAGGTTTGGCAGCAATTATTGGAGCTATATTCCCACTTTGGCTAGTTTTGATTGGACTTTTTATTTCTAAACAGAGTCCACCAAAGATGGCAGTTGGTGGAGTTGTCATAGGTTTCCTAGGTGTTTGTACGATTTTTTATGATCATTTGGCAGATTTTTTAGAACCCGATTTTAGGTTTGGTATCATCTTATCGTTAATTGCAACCTTGTCTTGGGCATTAGGCACACTTTATACAAAAAAACACGCTAGATCATTTAACCCATATTTTGGATTAGGTTTTCAGATGTTTTTGTCGGGAAGTGTATTATCAGCAATCTCATATTCTGACCCAAAGTTTGTGACACTGACTGATATATCTATAATAACTTGGTTTTCTATTTTATTTCTGGTGATATTTGGTTCCATAATTGGTTTTATGTGTTTTTTGTATGCGTTGCAGCATTTGCCCGCACAGCAAGCATCCGTTTATGCCTATATAAATCCGATAGTAGCCTTAGGAGCAGGTTATTTTATTTTGGGTGAAAAGATTACGACATTGATATTGATAGGTTGTGGTATCACGATTTTAGGTGTTTATTTGGTAAATAGGTCTTACCTAAAGAAGTAGATTTATCTATTAAATAAGAATAATTAGCTATAAATTACCTTCATTTTATTTTCACATACAATATTTTTATATCTTTGACCTGTTATTAATTTCTATACTTTATAAATTTAAAACATGAAGCAGTTTTTTACAATAGCGGTTATTCTAGTATCGTTACAACTTTACGGACAAAAGAAGATAGTATGGTTTGATATGGGTGCAAAAGTACAATATGGTGCAGCTGGCCTTTACAATGCAGCCATAGCTAATTCAGATGGATATGATTATAACATTTCTACAGGATATTCTTATGGTGGTAAATTAGGTATTAACTTTGGATACAACGGTTTAGCGATTGACGTCATGAGAAGTACAGCAAAACAAGAATTTGAAAAAACAGGTTCTACAGCGGTTCCTACTGTAAACTGGCAATCTTGGGATGTTTATGCCCTTTTTAGAAATGCAAAAAACCTTGGTTATTTCGAGATTGGACCTAAAATTTCGTTTGTAAGCAAAGTAGAAGATAATTTGGTAGATGGTGGATCAGTAGGTACTTCTCTTACAGATCGTACTACCAATTATAATAAAAACAACATTGCCGGTGTCATAGGATTTGGGGCAAATATCATGGGAAATGATGGTGCATTCAGTGGAATACTAGGTCTAAGACTTGAATATTCTTTCACTGATTTTGTAGGACCTGAAGGAGCAACAATAGGAGCAAACGGTGTTAATGCACCTTTGCGTGACCCATTGGTATATGCAGACGGATATAAAAAATCAAATGTTGCTTTTGCAGGATTGGTTTTCGAACTTAACTGGGGAATAGGATATTTCGCAAAAGCACAGTGTGGTGCTAGATCTAAATTTATCATGTTCTAAGCCGATAATTAAAGTAATAATATCTAGAAAAGGTGATCAAATGTTAAGTTTGGTCACCTTTTTTTATTCGTCGTAATCATATTAAGCTAAATCACCAAAAAAACATTTTGGCAACATTTTAACTATTGAATTGTATTATAACCTAGATGAACTTATAATACTTAATGGACCCGATAGAAAGTAAAAAAAATCCAATCAGCGTTGACAAAATAACAGAAACGCCACATTTGCTTCCATATGCACACCATGTGGGTAGTGCCATTATAAAGCCCCTAGACAAAGGTAAAGTTAAGGGTGTGGCTATGAAAGCTATGTATCAACAGACAGACAGTCAACTGTTACAAATAAAAGAGCAAGTAGAAACATTGATTCGTCAAGCTCAAAATATTCATGACCGAATAGCCTTGTCTGAAAAAATATACCAAGCTGATTGTGGATTTAAACCTATCATAGGAAATACATACTTTCTGTATGCAAAAACAGATGATAGTTGGTTGATATCTATGATTGCCCCCGAAGAATGGGGGAAAAGTAAACCATACACATACTTGGCAACCGTAGAACTCAAAGCAGATTCTACATGGGGAATATTAGATAAAAGTGGCGATATATAAATTCAGATTATCTTACCCACATTTTTTTGCCAAAACATTGATTTTTTTCAATACTAAAATTGATAGTGATGATCGGATGGAAGTTTAAAAATTATGAATCAGATGGTGATGACGGTGATCCATTTGAGAAGTTATTGAAAATATTTAAGGACTTACTCGTACATACATCGGGTGACGTAAGGGAAGCTTTGTCATGGCTAACAGAATTGGATAAACACTATAACCTTACAGACAAAAACTACGGTATTGCAGATTTTATTGAAGACTTGATAGCTAAAGGATTAATAGCCAATAATAAAGGAAATGATGGTAAACTAGGTTTTAATCCTACTACCAAAATGGAAATTGCTCTAAGAAGACAAGCGCTTGATGATATTTTTGACCAATTAAAAAAATCAAAAACGGGTAACCATACCACAAAAATTACTGGCCAAGGCGATGAATTTACATCAGAACTTCGTCCTTTTGAGTTTGGCGACAGGCTTGACAGCATAGCCATATCAGAAACACTCAAAAACGCTCAAATAAATCATGGTTTAGATGACTTTAAACTTACAGAGCAAGATTTGCAGATTCACGAGACTTTTTTCAAAAGTCAGACTAGTACTGTCTTGATGATTGATATCTCACATTCTATGATTCTCTATGGAGAAGACCGGATCACTCCTGCAAAAAAAGTCGCAATGGCACTAGCAGAATTGATTATTACGAGGTTTCCCAAAGATACTTTAGACATAATTGTATTCGGTGATGATGCCTGGAGTGTTGAGATAAAAGATTTGCCTTATTTACAAGTTGGCCCTTATCATACGAATACAGTAGCAGGTTTGGAACTGGCTATGGATCTACTTAGAAAACGTAAAAATCCCAACAAACAAATTATGATGATCACTGATGGTAAGCCAACCTGCATAAAAAAAGGTAAGCAATATTACAAAAATAGTTTCGGTCTTGATCGGAAAATCTTGAATAGGACACTCGCTCTTGCTGCTAGTTGCAGAAAAATAAATATTCCTGTTACTACTTTTATGATCGCCAGGGATCCATATCTAGTGAATTTTGTAGACCAATTTACACAAACCAATAATGGAAAAGCGTTTTACTCGTCTTTAGATGGGCTTGGAGAATTTATTTTTATGGACTATAATAAAAGTAAAAAAGGAAAGAAGAGATAATGATTGAATGAGTGAATGGTTGAATGAGAAAATGATTGAATGGTGAATGAGAAAATGATTGAATGAGTGAATGGTTGAATGTGATAAGGTGCTTAGGAGAAAATTAATAGTGTGGTTAATTGATTAGTCACTGGATTGAATTGGTAATTAAAAACTCCAGAATGAATGATAAGATTATAAAAATGAAAGTATTTATAACAAAATGGTGCACTCCTTTGATATGATAAATCTAATACTCAGTTTTCACAAAATCCAAAGAAACTGAATTTATACAATATCTCAATCCCGTAGGTTTAGGTCCATCAGTAAATACATGACCAAGATGCCCGCCACATTTACCACAAGTTAATTCAGTCCTAGGATAGCCAAGATCGTAATCGGTATCTTCTACAATCAGGTTTTTGTCTACAACATTAAAAAAGCTTGGCCAACCTGTACCACTGTCAAACTTATGCTTACTATCAAATAATGGCAACCCACATCCACGACAAGTATATAATCCTTCCGTTTTATTCTCTGTGAGATCTCCTGTAAATGCTCTTTCTGTACCCTTTTCTCTAAGCACATTATACTCTAACGGTGTAAGTAATTGTTTCCAAGCTTCGTTGGATTTTACAATTTTAGGAATGGTGTCTCCCAATTTATTTATTAAGTAAGTTTTATCTATATCCGCCGAAGTGACTTCAATATCGGACGTCTTCAAATTATTAGAATTTTTAGTTTTACAAGCTATAAAAAAACTCAATATCACTATAAAATATACTCCAATTTTCATCACTCTATTATTTTAATATTCTTTTTAATTAAATCTTCAATTTTCGCCACGCATTCTCTTATCTTGCCTTTGGGCCAATTTTACTAAAAACTTCATAAAATTCACAATAGACAAAAACACTAAATAACCAAACGTGAAAACGACATAAATCCATCTGACCGATCCTGCATTATTGATAGATACACCACTTATCGCCCAAGCCATCAAACCACCTACCACAAGCAAAATTACAAAACTTATGATAGAATGCAACCAATAAGTATTACCATCTTTCGCTACCAAACATAAAATACTATTAATAATGGCAAAAAACAATATCATTCCACAGATCACCACCCATGGCATGATACCATTTGTAGATGAGTATGGTGAAGATGGCACCAATGATGAAAATCCCATAAAAATAGCAGCAACAAGAAGCACACCTATCAATTGTTTGAATGGTGAAATTTCGCGTTCTAAAAAAGATTTTTGTTCCATGGCATTTCGTTTGGCAACACAATAAAAAATATGTGAAAAAGTTTAGTGTACATGTGTATTAATTACATTACTTTGGAATACTCCAATACTTTATTCCAAACCCTAAAAACATTTCCTGAACACATTTTTTCAATATCACTGTCAGAATATCCACGAGTTAGAAGTTCGTAAATTAGGTTGGGGAAATCACTAACATCCTTTAAACCCGTGGGTAGCGAATCTCCTACCCCATCATAATCAGAACCAAACCCTACATGATCTACACCCGCCAAAGCCACAATATGATCGATGTGGTCAGCTACCTTTTGTACATCGGAGTACAATTTTGGATGTGATTTTTGGAAAGCTTCTGTGAATTTTTTACCTTCTTCAGACTTTTCATCTAATCCTTTATCAACAAGAAGACTTCTCAATTCAGTACGCATACTGTCATTGTACTTGTCAATATTACTATCCAAAAAAGTTGAGCCAAAATTAACCATGATGACACCACCATTACCTTTAATTTTAGAAATCATGTCATCACTCATATTTCGCTCAAATCCTGGAGTAAACTTCCTACATGAAGAATGCGAAGCAATTACAGGTACTTTTACATACCTAATCGTCTGATAATAAGTACTATCTGACACATGTGAAACATCTACCATGATCCCCGTACGTTGCATCTCGTCCAAAACTTGGTAACCAAAAGGACTTAACCCTTTCCATGTGCGGGTAGTATCATATGACGAATCACAAATAAGATTGTCTTTACCATGTGTTAGCGTAATATAAGAAATACCCCGATTTTTAAAATACGCAATCCTACTGAGATCTGATTCAATAGGTGCACCATTTTCCATCCCCATAGGTAAAGCTATCTTACCTTTCTTTTTGGCTTTGATGACATCTTTTGGACTTTTGGCAATGGCAAAATATTTATTTTGTTGCGTAGCAATGTATTCTATCATATTTATTAAACTATCTGCTAATTCCTTGGCACCACCATCCACTTGCAATCTTGATGGTATAAAAATAGACATAAAAGGTGCATCTAACCCACCCTTTCGAGCCCTCACATAATCAAAATCTCCATCGGTAGTTTGATAAGGTATACCCAAATATTCTTTTTCCAGTCTAAAGTTTTTGACCTTTAACCTATAAGGTAAATCCACATGACCATCAACTATCACGTACTTTTGCGCAAGTTTGTTTGCTTTTTTTAATAACTTCAAATCCTTTTGTCCATACATATGGAATGAAATTGTAAAAGTGAACGCAAAGAAAATAAAATATTTAAGTCTGTACATGGGTGAAAATTTAAACTAAAAATTACTATACGGACATGTTTACTAAGACTATCCTACCAGAAATCAGACAAAAGTAATAAACCTATATTATAATTGTGTATAAATCAATAACAAAGAATTGCCCATTCGTCTACACCATCTTCGATGTATTGATGGATGATGCGGAATCCTACTTTTTGGTGTGCATGTAGTGATTTTGTATTTCTAAGAGCAACTTCAGTAACGACATATGGAAAAGGACCTTTGTAAGTTTCAAAATACTTTTGATATAAGCCCTGAAAAACTCCCAAACCGCGATATTCCTTTTTGATGCATATTTGCCCCATAACGATGTAATTCAAGGATGAAAGATCCCACTCATCCGTTTTGACCTTGTCTATCATTTCGAACATTATGCTCAATTCTGGTATTCTAGTAACAAAATCTTTTGACATTCCAAGCGCATATCCTATTACACTATTGCCGTCCTTAGCTATGATATGTGGAGTAACTTCATTCATTTGTTCTAGCAACTCCATACTGTGTTTTACTGTAAGGAATCCATCTATTGTTTGAATTTCTATTGGTACATTACTACGATGATTTTCATCTTGAAGCAGCTGTATTTGTTCTAGTTCATGAGAAGTAACAGAAGTGGTGTAAATGATTTGCATGGAAAATTTATATTTAAATTGTTCATTCGTTTAAATGACTAATAAAAAACATGTTGTAAGTATTATAGTTCTAATTCATTCAAGAGTATGTCTAATTTTTTATTGCCTTATAATCAATATCTTATGAACCTGACTTCAAAATAATCTCATC
>DAOLFJ010000004.1:0-46399 GCA_035326365.1 Saprospiraceae bacterium
AAATACCCCAAATGAAAATGAAGGCGAAGCCAACACATTTTGACCTTTTACAGCGCCTGCTGCCCTAAACGAAAATCCTAATTTTGGTTTTACCAAATAAAGAATTTCGATCCCTGGCGACAGATATTCCACATTATTAGAAAAAAGACCCGTAGATGAAGCCGCCTCAGTCCCATTATTTAAACTCTCAATACCTGATAACTTTAAGATGGTGAAAAGCTTCTCATTCAACATTTTATACCCAAACTCTGCATCATATCTCACTTCATCTGAGAATCCTTTGGTCCTATTATTGTAACCAAATCCAAACTGTGTCCACCACTTTGACGCTCCGAAGCCTGTGCTAAGTTTTAACATTTGATTAAACTCACCATCGCCTGTAAATAGTCCTGAATTTTGAGTGCTATTGCCAGTAGGGAGTCCTAATAACAAGGTAGCACTTACCGGAAGCTTTCCAAAAGGTAAGGCATATCTGAATGCAACATCTATGTCGCCTATATTATTTTCTTCTATACCAGGTCCTAATAAAACGCCTGTCGTAGAACCTCGAGTTTGATTGAGTACATTTCTGACAAAAAAAGGAATATAAGCTTGGATAGTAAACTTATCTGTAATACATCTTTCTCCATAGAAACTCAAAGTGTGGTTTCCTAATGTTCTGAAGGGTACGATTTCTCCACCTGGATCGAAGACTTTATTGGTCTGAATAAGTGTGTAATCTAGTTTATAAAAACCTTCGCCTTTAGGTTTTGTCCATGCTTGGGCTTCTACGTGTAAACTTATGGTTAATAGTAGGATGATAATGGATATTGATTTCATCTGTTTATTATTATTTGGTTTTTAATGGTCAGAAGGAATTCGTCTTTGGCGAATAAAAAATAATCATTGTGGTTTTGTATAAAATAAACCATGATTATTTTTAATGAAGATTTCATATTTATTTATAAAATTTTAACTGAGATTTATTTTAATTCGGCATATCCAAAAACAGGACCAAGGGTGCAATACAAAAGCGCAAATTTGTAGTTATTTACATCCACGCCTGCTGGCACTTCCCAAGACATCATACCTTGGAACTTGGTAAACCGGGTCAATGATATCTGAGCACTTGTGCCATTGATGGCAGGATTATTATTCACCACCATATAGCTACCATTGGTATGATTTGTAAGCATCAAAAACAAACTTGGACCTACACTTGCCTTAAAATTATCTTTGACAGTAATCACACTTTTACCAGCTGTAGTGGTGATGGACACATCTCCTGAAACAGTATATGAGCCCGATCCCGCAGACTTAAACTGACCTGATCTTGTGGATGAGTTTACATCAGGGATATTGTCCATAGTTATGTTGATTCTACGGGTAGTTGTTGTATTTTCTACTGTGGCTATTAATATTGCTTCTCCGAGTTTGGTGGCTTTGACTAGGCCCGAAGTTGACACACTGATCAAATCTGGCGTAGATGTGGACCAAATGATGGTTTTACTCTCCGTCACGCCATAATTATTGGTAAAAATGGCCATAAACTGAACCTCATCTCCCACTTTAATGGATGTATTAGGTGTAGAAATTAGAACTTGATTTGGAACTTCAACTTCTTCTACCAAATCAGTGCCAATGCAGGAACTTAAAAAAATTACACCAAAGAAAATTAAAAATAAATGTTTCATATTTGTGAATTTAGATAATTAAAAATTTCATAATGAATTCATGATGATCTAAACAAAGATGCAGTCAAAGTCTCACAAAATTATCACAGATTAAATAATCAGTCTGTTTTTTTCAAACGTTTAGAAACATTACTGAAAATAAAATCATTGCTATCGTGTAATTATCTTTCGGCACCGAAAACCAAAATGAATTCACTTGTTCATTAGATTCTGCTCTGATGGTACAATTATGTAATGTACAGATACTTTTTGCAATAGCAAGACCTAAACCTGATCTAGCTTGATCTGTTTTTTCATTGGTATAATATCTATCGAATATGACATCTAAATCACTTTGCGGTATCAAATCTCCAGAATTACATATCTTCACTTTAAATTTGTCACTATCGTCAAGTATAGAAATCTTGATGTATCCTCCTTCATCTACGTAGCGTACTGCATTATCTAACAAATTTTGAAATACACGATCTATATACTTGATATCACCAAGTGCCAGCCCTAGATTTTCATGAATTTCAAAATTTAATTCGACATGTTTTGCTTTGATTTTCAATTGATATTTCTGAATAATGTCTGAAACCAATTCATAAAGATTAAATGGCTCTGGATTTATTTTTATTTGTCCTGACTCTAATTTACTCAATTCAAAAAGATCAGAAATTAAGTTATTTAATCTTTTCGTTTCGACAAAAGCGACATTGATAAATTTGTTTTTATCTTCATCTGATAGGTGAGCATTTTTATTTCTAACCAAATCCAAAAATCCTATGATGCTTGCCATTGGTGTACGAAGGTCATGAGATATATTGGATATCATTTCTTTTCTGAATTGATCTAGGCTGCTCAGTTTTTCATTAGCGACAGACAATTCTTTGTTCATCCTGATGATTTGATTACTTGATTCTTCAATAACATTTTTGTCATCTTGCTCTCTTCTAAGAATTTTTTTCATCTGCCAAAGTAGCAAAGTAATCATCAAACTGAACAACACTATTGAAATAAAAAATGCCTTTAACAATTCTGATCTTACAGAACCTAAAAAAATATCGAGTTTTTCATCTACCATGACCACTGCTACTGTATTTCCTTTGCCATCTCTAATAGGTGCAAATGCAGAAATCCACATTCCAAACTCATCGGTATATTCCGGTATCAAACCACCATTTTTATAGTCTTCATTCAGTGTGGGATGGTATGACATATAAGGATGACGGTAATACGGCACACTATCAGAAGTTACCCCAAACTCGTAAAACATATCACTGCTATTAGTTGATATTGTATAAATAGGACTTTGGAGCATATTCGCTTTATGATTTGACTTCAATACATTGTGAAGTATGAAGTAGCTACTATCTTGATCATTTGACTTTATGTCATCTTTGGATGGGTACACATTAAATAATCTTTTGTGAAGTTCGCCATCTAATTGCAATGCTAGTGAATTTGCTATTCCTGCCAATTTTAAAAGCGTAGATTTTTCATGCTGTGATACTGTAAAATTATAGAAGAGCACAACGATAATTAACCACAATACTATAATGGCCCCACTCACTAAGAGGATAATTTGGCGCAATCTCTTGTTTTTCCAAATATTAGTAGTGATCATATTTTAGTGTCTATACTCTTATTAAACTTATAACCCAATCCCCAAACTGTAACCAAATATTTAGGGTTAGCAGAGTCATCTTCTATTTTACTTCTTAATCGGTTTATATTAGAATTGACAGTATGCTCTAAACCTTCAAAATGCTCGCCCCATACCCTTTCTAGCACTTCTATTCTGCTGAAATTCCTTCCTGGATTAGACATAAAAAGTAAAATAAGATCATATTCTTTTGCAGACAGACTGATCTCGCTATTATTTTTGGTAAGAGTTCTATTGCTTACATCAAGCACCAACTCACCTATGGTAATAATAAGATTTTCTCTAGTATTGCTGTTATTTTTATTTTCTGACCTTCTAAGCAAAGCCTTTACCCTTGCTAGTAACTCTCCATTGCTGAACGGTTTTGTCAAGTAATCATCAGCACCCATGTCTAGTCCCGATATTTTATCATCTTCCTCAGACTTAGCAGTAAGCATAAGTATGGGCATCTGATTATTGGCCTGTCTGACTTTTCTACATATTTCCAACCCATTGACTCCTGGCAGCATGAGATCAAGCACTAGCAAATCATATTTTATTTGACTAAGCGCATCTAAACCCTTCCACCCATTTTCATATTCATCTATAGGTGTATTGAGTGGAGATAGTACTACTTTTATCAGACTCCTTATGTTGGCGTCATCTTCTATAATGGCAATGGGCATGGTTACTACATTTTGTCAACAAATTGCAAGAAACAATTATTTATTATTTAGGCACAAATATGCATCTAATTTATCACAAAATTGTCACAGACGTATCACTGTTGGTCCTCATAGATATGAAAAACCATAAGTACCCAATATTTCACTTTTGCTGAATCCGAAAATTTATTCTGATAAAAAAAACTTAATGCTGAAACAATTTAGTTAATACCTTACAATATTTGTCCATATATATTTTTGATGATCTCACGCCATGTATCTTCTTGTTGTTATTTACCAATGTTGTGGCTTCTAATATTCGCTTTACCCTAGTTGTTTCAATTTTGGATATTTTGATTTATCACAATATAAATCGTTGACTACTAGCACCAAAGCTATTGATATTTACTAAAGCATTCGGTAATGTTTTTAGTGTTTACATCGTACACTTTTGTTTGCCGTGACTATTGGACGCCATATCGATTGTATTTTAGAGTATGTTAAAATTTTTATTGCATCATAATCAATATCTTATGAACCTGACTTCAAAATAATCTCATCGTTTAGTACACTAATTTCTTTAATTCCATTATCGTCAGAACCATAAACTATTGATTAGCAACTAAGAAAATTTTTAAACATACTCTTATCTTCTATTTTATTAAATAAATTATGAAGTAATAATATGATTTTATTTTGAAATCTACCAATTATCAGCCAACTTAGCGTGATTGTTTATTGAGTGAATTATACAGTATTAGAAACATTTTATACCCGTACAACTTTATTTATCCTTACATTTGCAATGATTTAGGATAACCCTTTCGCTCCTACATTTTATAGTTAAATAAAAAATGAAACTCATACTCACGTATTTTATTTTATTGCAAAGTTGTTTACTGTTTTCGACCGCTCTAAATTGGAATTTAAACACAATGTATAGCGTTACACAAAGTGGTTTTAGTTCTATTATTTCAGATGCAAAAGTCCACTTTTCAACAAACCCAAATGACACGATTGTAATCAATATTAATGCGGGAACTTATAATATCGGCGGTAGTGGGAGCATAGGTATTTTTATTTCTGCATTAAATCCTGGTGCCAATGGTAAACTGATTATCAAAGGAGCTGGTATGAGTAATACAACACTTGTTTTTACAGATTATAATGGAGATATAAATTACGCTATGATACGCATGGTAAACTCAAGTAATATTACTTTTACTGATATGCACATGACAAGACCAAATTATACGGTTACACAAGGTTTTGTGCATGCTGTAGGAACAGGATATATTGATTTGGACATTCAAAATGGATTTCCTACTCCTTTGTCATTGTATAATAATAATTCTGACCAAGGAAGATATTTGAGAAGGTACACCAACAGTCTTACAGACCCACAAGTCATTCAAACCAATAACAATCAAATTGCTTGGGGATATCCTTGTGCAGTGTATACACCACCAACATTAATGAGTGGTAATATCTGGAGAATCTATTTGAACAGTCCAAGTTTAGTTGCATCAAATTATAGCATTGGTGAATTGGTGGGTGTAAAATCAAAACACGAAGGAAATACTTATTTCATCTCAGGGGGACACGATATTCTATTTGAAAACGTAAAATGGACACATATTTCTAGAGGAGTTTCAAGATATGGAACATATAACTTAACTATGAAAAAATGCAGGATTGAAAGAGGATTGCCTATAAACGGTCAGACACCTTGTATGGCTACTCCATCTGGCGGATTTCAAATGAATCAACCAAACGATGCTGTTTCTACAAATATGATCGTTGATAGTTGCTATATTGATTCACCGGGAGACGATTGTGTAGCTTTTTTCAATGTAAATGGTGGCAAGGTTATCAATTCGGAATTAAGAAATTCATTTGCAAGAGGTGTTTATATCATTTCTGCTGCTCAAAATATATGTATCGCAAATACTATTATTCATAATAATCCAATCTTGGGAATCTACACTACATGTCCAATTGTTTACAATACAAATGATTCAGGCATAGGTTCACTTCGGGCAGCTATTGCCAATGTAGCCGATGGTGGTAAGATAGATTTTGACCCATCAGTGCTGAAACCAAGTGATACTATTCATGTCACATCAGCTGCTTTAGAAATAAATAAAAATATCGACATCACTCAAGACGCTGAATCTGTTGTGAAAATAAAATCTACTGGTACTCATGCTATATTTAATATCTTGGCAGGAAAATCATTAACCCTTGCAAATGTTGATATATTTGTAAGTCCGGGTATACCTAATGTATCAGGAAGGGCAATTCAAAATAATGGGAATCTACAGGTTTCGAATGTTTCTATTTTTGAACCTAGTCAAAACACAAGTGGTAGTGGTAGTACTTTGCAATGTAGCGCAGGAAGTACTTTAAATATTACTTCAACGCTTAGCATTCAAAATTAACCAATTATCAAGACACAATTTTGAACAGTGTACCTTCGATAAGTGATAAAACAAAATAAGTTCCCATCTCAATTACTAGGAAGTGAATCATCCTGATATCACTGTCGCATCCCGAAGAGTTTTCAAAAACAAATATACTTCTCACAAAACACAAGTAAAAGTATCATTTTACTGTATCTTTGTGAGCAAAGACATTACTCATGCAATACATAAAAGACATCAAACAAATATTAGCTACAGCTAGGCACAAAACCTACCAAGCTATCAACAGTGCAATGGTAGAAGCTTACTGGAAGATAGGCGAAAAAATTGTGTTGGAAGAGCAGCATGGGCACGATAGAGCAGCTTATGGTAAAGAAATAATTAAAACCATTTCTGATGCTTTATCAGCAGAATTTGGTCGAGGGTTTTCAAAAAGGAATATTTTTTACTTTAAGCAATTTTATCTTACTTTTTCAGATTTTGAAATTGTGCAGACACTGTCTGCACAATTGAGTTGGTCTCATTTTCAATTGATCATGAGAATACCTGATGCTCAAGCCAGAAATTACTACCTGACAGAAGCAGCTGAACAAACATGGAGTGTCCGAACATTGGAGAGGCAAATCAATACCCTTTATTACCAACGATTACTAAGTAGTCAAAATCAAGATGTTGTAAAATCAGAAATGGAGCAAAACGCCGAGAAGTTAAACCCATTAGACTTTATAAAAAATCCCGCTGTATTAGAATTTTTAAATTTGCCTACCAATTATGCCTATACCGAAGCCCAATTGGAAAAAGCATTGATAGATAACTTGCAAAAATTTATACTAGAACTTGGCAAAGGCTTTGCTTTTGTAGAGCGACAACAGCACATCAAAACAGATACAGCAGATTTTTAATCGATTTAGTTTTTTACAATTATCTATTGAAATGTTTTGTCATCATAGAGCTAAAAACTCACGCCATAACGCATCAAGATATCGGACAGCTTGATATGTATGTACGGATGTACAACGACATTAAAAAACCAAAAGAAGATAACAACACCGTAGGTATACTACTGTGTACAGAAACCGATAAAACCATAGCAAAATACTCAGTTTTGGCAGAAAATGACAAAATTTTTGCGACAAAATATTTACCATTTTTGCCTACAGAGCAAGAACTTGTAGATGAGATAGAACGCCAAAAATTACTTTTAAAATTGAATCATGAATAAATATAAAAAATTAACTCAAGGAATTCAACATCTCTTTTTGCCCCATAGACATTTGTTATGGGTATTCTTGTAAAGTATTTATTTGGTCATATATTTTTAATTATAAGGTTCAGTCACACGCCAGGTATCTTTTTGTTCTCATTTGCCAATGTTGCGGCTTCTAATATCCGCTTTGCCCTAGTTGCTTCTGTTTTGGATATTTTGATCCATCGCAATATAAATCGTTGACTACTCGCACCAAAACTATTAAAATTTACCAAAGCATTCGGAAAACTTTCTAGTGCTTTCACAAAATCAGGTGGTTTGATCAATGCATCTACATCATCCATAAAATCCCAAAGACCTGCTGTCTTGCTCTTTGATACTGCATCTTCGCCCGGAGGCATCACAAGATTTTGACTTAATAATTTTGCATACCTGTCTTTGTACGTTTTCGTCCAATGTTCCACTTTTCTTGGTGAAATCAGCTGCATTGTTCGGGTGTCATCTAATTTCCTACGAATGCCATCTATCCAGCCAAAACACAATAACTCATCCAATACTTCTTGCACAGATACATATTTATCAGCAACTTCTTTTTTATAGGTCACTAACCAAATGCTTTCTTTTTGGGTATGATTTTGCATCAACCAATCTCTCAATTGTTGTTGGCTACTTATTTCTACCTGAATAAAATTTTCGGTTTTTACCATCCTTACTAATTTATTTTATGATATTTGATAGGAAGCTTTGAAATAATCTAAATACTTGCTCGTCAACTGATTTTCATGAGACAATCGGACTATACCTTCATATTTACTACCCCATAAATGACATTTATATAAGTCATCGTCTTCGATAAATTCTTTGGAATAAAATTTGATTTCTAGAAACTTAGTCATAGGTTTTGCCACCAAAAAGGTTTTGTTTCTCACAAATACAATGCAATTTTTTGTGGCACTGATTTCTATATCTTTCCACTCCGATACGGCTTGCAGTAAACTATCAAAAGCTAGCACAATGTCGTCAGACTTATGGACAAATAGATCATCTATGGCTACCTCTTTACAATAATGCCAGGCATTAATATTTCTTAAAGTCCGTTTGCAATTGGGACAGATTGTTTTTTCGATGGACATCAATCTTAATTTTTTATAACTTAGAAAAATTTAGAAAGTTTCATTTCCAATAAATCGTCATTTTTAAAATTGTATAAAATTTCTTTATCAGACACATTGACCAAAACATTTAATTTTACTGCAAGTTTATAACTAGACCACATTCTCCTAGATGCCTCGAGTCGGAATAATTTTGTACTTTTACCAAGATCAAATATTCCACCAACCAAACACTCCGTACTTTTATCATCATTAAGGGCAATTCTACTGCCTATAAACAAATCATTGTCCAGTCCCGAAAAGGTCAATAATTTTCGACTATCATACGTATATTCTGAAACTAATCCTAAATCTAAGCCTTTACCACCTACGTTGCCAAAAGTATATTCAAATCCACTTGTTACTGCTATAAAGTCCTGAAAAGTAGAGGTTCGATAGATAGATTCTAGCTTTAAAATCCATGCATTTTTATTAAACTGGACATCAATGCCGCTCTGATTTATAACAGGATAAGACAAATCTAGACCAGATGCAGGATTAAAACCCAAAAATAGGGGCTCCCTACTATTCCCATAAAAATGTGACAATCCTAAGCTGAAATCCGTGATGGTTTTTGTCCAGCGAAGCGCAAATCCAGGATGCCAAGCTTCTAGGTCTGATTTGAAAGGTATATCTTCCTTTTCCAAAACTATAGGAAACCTATTTCTACCTGTCTTTGATGGTAATTGTATCCTCCTAGAAAAGGGCAAATAATAGAATTCAAAATTACCTAAAGTACCATTTTTTGAAATTTGGACCATGGTTTGTCCTAGTTTTTCACTGCCGTCGCTACTTTCTACGACATCACTCTGATTTATTATATCCACTAAATGATTGGATTCTGATACGCCCCAAAATATTCTTCGAATACCTGCTGTAATCGTCCAAGAATCTATTTTTCGCTGATAATATGCTTGTCTGATATCCCAATGTGTCCGATTAGGATCCTGCACACTTACTCTCCCAAAGAGTTCAACTTTAAATACGTGTTTGCCGTCCGTAGATGCTATATCAATCATAGGCTTTATGGCAGCTGATAAAAAATAAGACATCTGATCAGGATAAATTGCTTCACTTGCAAAATATTGGTTTTCTAGCTCTAATTCAGTAGAAAAACTTAGTTCCCATCTCTTGGTGATCGTATCTTGGCTATAAGTTATATTACTTATCAAAATAAGAATTATGATAATAAATGAATGCTTTGACATTTTTAATTTTTTAAATTTGCTTCGGTCAAATCATTTTCACTCAAGTTAACACCAAACTTATAATTACTAAACTGCAATTCAGTCTTTTTTCCACTTTGATGGTTAACCATATTCAGTGTACTAGCCCTGTAATATTTGTTGTTGTACAACTTATAATCGCTGTAAGTAAGTGTCTTTAGCTTAGCATTTTTTTTATCATAAAATTCCAATTCTTCTACCCTATAATTTTTTGAAAGATTAAACTTACCCACTATCCTAGTGTAGCCGCTTTTAGTATCTTTAGGATCCATTTCAACTATTGCAATTTTGTCTGAGCCTACAGTAGATTCACTGATGTACTTATAGGTATATTTTTCTACTTCAAAAGAGCTTAGATCTTCAAAAGCAAACTCACTACCCATAAAAGGTCCTGACTTATTGGATGAAGAAATACGTTTTACCCGAGCCACTGCAGGAAGGTATATCCACTGATCGTCATCACCTGTCTTATGCGTAAAAGTGAGTGTTTTGGTACCTTTGACGTCTTTAGGGCTATTAAATTCTATGATAGATTTATCACCATCTTTAGGTATTTCAAGTGTTTTGTTTTTTAATAAATTGACAGATGTCTGTCCTTGTTTATTAGTCAAAATCATTTTTAGATCTACTTCACAACTTTTGTATCCTATGTCTGCTTTTTCACTATTTCTAGCGATTTCTAATCCTTTGTCTTGACCAATAATGGATGTACTTACTGTAAATAAAAGAAGTACTGATAATTTAATTGATTTTAAAATACACATGTTAATTATTTATAAATGTTAAAAAATTATTTTGAAAATTTGAGTAATAATGCTGGCAAAGTCAATAGACATATGAGTACTGAAGCTATTAGAATGATGATGGTAATAAGTGCCAAATATGAATTGATCATAAATGATGATTGGGACAAAATAAAAAACCCAACACAAAGGATTCCGGCTGTCGCAACGATGGCTCTTCCTACATTTGCGAAGCTGTATCGGACGGCATCATCCGTAGATAGTTTCAATTCTTTTTTAGCTCGTAAATACTTAGACATAAAATGAATCGTATCGTCTACGATGATACCAAGGGTCATACCGAATACAGCTGTCATGCCGAGATTGACGTAACCGAGTACAAAATACCAAATACCGAAGCCAAAAATGGCAGGTACTACATTAGAAACAATACTGATAAAACCATACTTAAAACTTCTAAAAGTGATCATCAAAATCAAGGTAATGAGCAATGCGGATATGATAGCACCTGATATCAAACTCCTGACCTGACGCTCACCGATATGTGCAAACATAAGTGGTAGACTAGAAGCTTTTGCATGCATATAGCTAGGCGTATTCTTAGCTAACCAATCTTCTAATCGAGTGGCAATTTCAATCATCTTTTGTGACTTTACTTCTTGGAGCGTTACGCTAAATCGAGTTTCTGATTTGCCTATATTCACCTGATTACTCAAGTCTAGCCCATATGGAAGCGACAATTCATAAAGTAGATTGTATTGTGCTGCTTCCTTGATATCTTTTGGAATGGTGTAGAAAGCATCTTCATCATTGTGTAGCGCTTTATTGACCCTTTTGTGAACTTCCGAAAAGCTATTTACATGTACTACTTCTGGTTGAGAATTAGCAAATTCAGCAAATTTTTCTAGATAATTGAGATACTCAGGACTGTTGATTTCCCCTTCACCAGCAGCAGGAATCGAAAATTCAAGACTGTAAACACCAGTCAAGTTTTGATTTATAAAATCAGAATCTGTCCTAAATGCAATAGAAGGAGAAAAATATTTAATAAACTCGTCATTAAGTTGATTTTTGATTGTAAAAAATCCTGAAAAAAGCAATAATGCCAAAGAAGTTACCAGAATTTGATTTGGATACTTAATGACAAAATTACCTAGTCCGTCATAAAAATCTTTTTTGGTCTCTGTTGTAGGATTGATTTGGCTTACCTTGATTGGCATTAAAGCTAGTAATGCAGGGAAGGTCGTCAGTGCAAATAATAATGCAAAAGTCATACCCAAGGCAGAGATATTACCAAAGTCTGCATTAGGCGGCACGTCTCCGGTATTGAGAGAAATAAAGCCCACAATCGTAGTAACACTGGTAATGATGACAGGTATAAAATTAACTTTCATGCTTTCTATGATAGCATCATTTTTTGATTTACCATGTTTCATGTAGCCTAAGACTGAAACTAAAATATGAATACAATCCGCTATAGCCAATGTCGCAATTACAATAGGTGTGTTAGATGATGAAGCAGAGAGATTGATACCCAACAAACCTGAAATACCTAATGCGGATGCAATAGATATAATCAGGATGATAAAGGCACTCAATGAACCCGCAACTGTTCTACTAAAGATGAATATCATAACCAAAAACACTAAGAAAACTAATGGAATTAGGGTTTGGCCATCTTTTTGACCTGCTTCCGAAAATGCATTACTCAGCATCAAATTTCCAGACATATACACATCTATGTCTTTATATTTGTCCTTCCATGCTTCTGTTTTAGCCCTTATAAAATTGACAATTTCAGGGGTAGCTGTCTCGCTACTATCCACTTTGCACGTAATATTTATACCAGTTACCGAAGCATCTTTGTTAATCAATCTATTGAACAAAATAGGCTCCTTGAGCGCAATATCTTTGATCTTATTGATGTCTTCATCTGATAATGTATCAGTATCAGGGACTAAATCTGAAACGTACAAATCGTCTCCATCCGCTCGAGTATATTGAAAATTAGTGACTGCATCTACCCTCACTGAGTACGGTGTCTGCCATGACGAGTCCACCAATTCTTTGATAGCTGTGAGTGTTTCTTTTGTAAAAACTTTTCCCGACTTTGGTGCTATAGCAATCAGTATATTATCGTCATCAGAGTATAGATTTTCGAGTTTTTCATAAGCAAGAAGCTGCGGATTATCCTTTTTGAAGAACACTTTTGAGTCGGTGATAAACTTCAGATTAGAAAATCCAATACCAGCAAATATGGGTACTAAAACAGACAGAAATAAGACAGTCTTTTTGTATTCAATGAGTTTTGTTGTAAGACTGATGACCCATTTTTCAAAGGGCGAAGTGGGTTTAGTGTTATGTTGTTCCATGTAAATGATTTAAAATTTACGTAGGAACGCAAATAAATGAACTATGTTCATTTATTTTAAAAAATTAATTATTTAAACTTTTAACGAATTGATTATCAATCGTATGTAAGAATCAAAAAAATCACTTTCATTGATATTAAGTATATTCTTTAATATATTCTGCTTGATCTCTACTATTTGAATGATACCGACTGCTGTCCCCCAAAGTAAAAATGAAAATTCGATTTCGTTTACTTCTTCTCTAATAAGGCCTTGGAGTTTTCCTTTTTTCAGAATTTCCACTACCAATTGGTTAATGGCAAAACTTGATGATACCAAATCTTCGGGTTCTTCCAAGCCTGCATTCGTCTCATAGAATGAAACTAGCTCGTTGTAGTATGGAAATTCCTTGTAAAAGTGGTAATAAGCTTTTAGGAGATTTGAAATTTGAGACAGCGCATTTTCAGGACCTTGTGTGTACTCGATAAACTTATTCAATAAGACTTTTCTCGACTTTAAAGTAAGTTGAGCGATGATATCTTCTTTTTTCTCAAAATACAAATAAATTGTACCGACAGCCAATTTTGACTCCTTTGCTACGCGAGCTATGCTCAGAGCGTCTAATCCATTCGAAATAATGATTTGTTCTGCACAATCCAATATGTGTTGTTTCCTATTGTCTTTAGAAGACTCATTTCTTGCTCTTTGCATTGGACGAACATTTTATAAAACGGTATATTAAATATAACGTTATCAATGATTTTTGGTTGATATTTTCAGAGATATTTCAAAACTCCGATCGTCGCAGTACCGCTAAAGCTGCACACGGCTTGCAAGTGCGATTCCATACATCAATGATCGAATTTACAAAACTGAATGTATCTTCTTCATATAAAAAGCTATGCCGAAGACTTAACTAACTTTATTGAACAAAATTATTTTTACATAGATCCGTTCATTTGTGTTAATTTTTAAGACTATATTTCCTATTATTTTACTAAATAACATTGCTACGGCTATGGTCAATAACATTTCACTTTAATAGTTGGCACCTAAACTTTTTTCATACTATATATTTGTCATGTTGTTAACTTATAAAACAATTCCACCAAATCCCCAAAAGTGAACCAAGAAATCAACATTCACGATAGTCAAAATAATGATTTTTTTAAAAAATTGATTATTGAGAATCCTAAGATTCGTCTAGAAAGTGAAATTCATTTAAAAAATATCCCATGAAATCGATGGTATAAATGAAATAAAAGACTAATTTTATGGCCATTACGTAATTAAATATTTAAATATGAAGTCTTTCTTAACTTTTTTTTTCTTTTCATTTATAGTATCATCTGTGTCCTTTGGGCAAGATGGAAAATTAGAAACAACTTTTGGTACCAACGGAACGAAACTTATTAGTTCTGGCACAGGTAATGCTGAAGTACTTGGTATTTTAAAGGATGGTAACACAATAATTGGAGTCGGTTTTTCTAGGGTGGGAAATTTTGATAAAATAGCAATGGTCAAAATGGATCTCAATGGAAACATGGATGCTACATTTGGCCAAAATGGGTTATTGACATTTCCTTTTGGTTCTGGTCACGCTAGAGCTTCATCAATTATTCAACAGCCTGATGGCAAATATTTAGTAGCAGGCTGGGCAAGATATGTCAATAAAGACGAATATATAATCATAAGACTATTGCAAAACGGTAGTTTAGATAATAGCTTTGGGACTAATGGACTTGTAAAAGGGGTATTTAGCAATTCTTCTTTTGCGGAAGATGAAGTAGCACAAATTGCATTACTATCAGATAATAAAATTATCATAGCCGGCAGATCTTATAATGGTCAAAATGATGACGGTTTTGTAGCTTGTTTTAATACAGATGGATCCTTAAATAAGAACTTTGGCACAGATGGTTTTTTGATTATAGAATTTGATGTAAATCCGCCATATGAATCCGTTAGAGCACTTGCTATAGATAAATCAGACAACATATACCTAGGTGGTGATGTTGCTGTGGGCTTTAATATCGAAGATGCGTTTTTTATTATGAAACTTAATAAAGATGGTGTAAAAGACACAAGTTTCGGTACAAATGGTGTTGTGACAAAGGTTTTATCAGCAAATGTCATAGCTGGATTAAATACTATGGAAATTGATTCGAAAGGAAGAATACTCACAGGTGGTGGTGCTTTTGATACAGATGAATTGGACAATAATTATTTTTTGACTAGATTTAATTCAAATGGTACACCAGACATGAGCTTTGGTCAGAATGGTCAAGTCATTCTTGCTAGGTCTGCAAATGAGTCTATATCGGATTTGATTGTATTTCCTTCCGGATTGATTATTGCAGCTGGAACCACAGGTGGTTTTCCTTCATCATTTGCTATGGTAAGATTATTTGAAAATGGTAGTCAAGACATCTCTTTTGGTACGAATGGGTGGTCCATAGAAAAAATTACCAATGACTTTAATAGTATAAAATCAGTTGTGTACAGTGATGGATTTATTTATGCAGGTGGAACATCAAGGGTTGACCCAGAATGGAGAATGGCGTTTGCAAAATATAAAAACAAAATTACTTCTTCTACCGATGATAATGTAAACAACTTATTTAGCAGTTTCAACCTTTATCCTAACCCTACCGCAGATGAAATAAATCTATCTTTTGATATCAACTCTGAAATGTCATTATCCATATCACTGAATGACATAATGGGTAGAACTGTTCAAGATTTTTCATTAAACCAAACTAAATTTAATGGTAATAACAATTTAAACTTAAAATTATTACCTAGTCTCCAAGAAGGATTTTATATCCTTAATATACATACAAGCAAAGGACTTTTTACAAGAAAAGTATATGTAATATCAGAAAATTAATGTTTGATAAAACTAGAACTTTTTTTTAACCAAGTTTACAAAACGCACAACACCTTAAATTAGTGTTGTGCGTTTTATTTTAGGATTCACTACTATTCTCTCTTTGAAAAATTTGATCTAAAATTGATCAAAATACCCTCCCAAATCCAAAGCTTATACCTATCGGTCGGATCGACTGCTCATAACCTGTATAATTGGGATCAGTAAGCCTTCTTTTTGATTGTGCGAATAGGCGTAAATCAATGATAAAATCTTTCTGAATGTATCTTCTAATTTTCAAACCATACACCAAATAAATTCCAGTATTAGACTTGTATTCAAGTCTTTCTGACAAATCTAAAAGATTTCCTTCCACATCAAAAAAATGGCCTTGCTGAGCACTTTGTATATTAAGACCTATACCAATAGATGGGCTCAACTGCCACTTATTATAAATGTCTATATGGTACAGTAGTTGGATATCTGCATCCAATCTTTGATATTGATTGTAGAGTTTGTACTGGTATCCATTCCAGCCATTGATGACACTACCATCCTGCACCAATCGCCAATTACTTGACCTAGTGCTATGATTTAACTCCGTTTCACTTTGAGCAGCTGTAAAATTCGCCATCAAGGAAAATGAATGTATTCTTCGTTCATACTGAATCCCTAAACTTTTTGTTTCTAATGTTTTTTCTAAACTTTGACGGTACTTACCTAAAGTGTTGTTAGAAAAACAGTGATGGTCTTTTCCGATGCCAAAAGCAACACTTAAAATATTGTTTTTCGTTTGGATTGGTGCAGGTTTTGAAATAAGTAATACTGATGGTAGATTAAAATTTCTTGATGAAATAATAAGATAATTTAACCGACTATTTGGCAATAAAGATAAAGCATTTGCTATCTCTGTATTTTCTTCCTTCTCATGAGTATTTATTTTTTCATCCAAAGTGTTTTGAGTGACTTTTTGAAAATCATTAAGATCGGTTTCTTGGGTTTGTTGATTGCTGACATTGAGATTAATTCCTTTATCATTTATGGCTTTAGTATCATTGACAATTGATTGACTATGTTCATTTTTATTTGTAATAATTAAAGATCCATTTTTATTAAAATAATGCTTTGATGCCAAAGTTTTCTGATCATTTTTTTTGTTTTTAGCTACGGTTTTAAAGTTTGAATGGAACTTAGATTTTGGTTCGGCATTTGTGAGTGGATGATTTTCTGTATTTATGTTTGTGCTTTGACTTAATGTCAATTTTGACGTGTGGACAATGTCATTGGATGGATGAAGTGATGAAGATTCTATTTGTGTGCAACTATCTTTAGAGGATGTTTGAACTTTTTGCAAAGTAGTAACATATTTTTTATTAGTAATGTGTGTATTTTTAGCATCATAAATTGAATAAAATGTAATACCCACTATCACAGCAAAAACGCCAAATCCAATTACCCACCAAAATATTGGTTTTCTTTTGCTTTTTTTAGATTCGATTCTTGACCACAAAGCTTCTTTGTCAAAATCTTGGTGGAGATCATCCATCCTATTTTTTAGGTTATTATCTCTCATGACTGTGATTTGGTGTGTATATTATGCTGCTGTATGGTGATTAACTCTTGCAATTTTGTCTTTGCTCTCGACAGATATACCCTACAGCTATTGATATTTATATGTAAGAGGGCTGCAATCTCTTCGTGACTGTAGCCCTCTATTTCATACAGGTTAAAAATGATTCTTTGTTGCTCTGGCAATTGATGTAACATATCTAAAATATACTCCGCTTCTAATAATTGAAGGGGCGTAAATTCTTTTTCTATGATTTCTAGACCACTCACATCGTCGAATATTAATCGATTTGACCGAAGGAAATTGATACTTTGGTTGATGGCAATCCTATTTATCCAATGATAAATAGCCCCTTTTTGTATGTCAAATTGATTGATTTTTTCGTAGATATTTATATACACTTCTTGTAATACATCTTGGGTCTTGTGCCTATCCAATACGATTCGATACACGACATTGTAAAGTTTGTTGACTGTAAGCTCATAGAGACTTTTCTGACAAAGCGCATCCTTGGCTTTGCAACCTTCTATGATTTGTGTGTCGATGTTATCTTTTCTTTTGGTGGTCAAAACGTATGACTTACTTATAAGTTAATGATCAATCTTAATTCTTTTTTACAATAAAAGTATTGCCATCATCATACTCTTTTCCGACTATATCTACTGGTAAAAAGAATTTTTCAGAGGTAGCATTGGCAGGATTATTATCTGGGATCATATCTACACCACTTTTTGCTGAATAATCTGGGCTTCCTATGTAGTATAGTACATATTCTCCTGTTTGAACTGAAGCAAAAGTACAATAACCGTCACTCAATGTATTTCTACCCTGGACCAAAGGTGTTTGTGGCACTCCTGTTTCACTTCGACGATATAATTCTATACGCTGTCCTCCAATTCCGACATCACCTATACCATCATTATCCGTATCCACCAATACTCGCACTGTAATGACTGAATTATTGATAGAAACTACAAAATCATTATCGTCGTCAACTTCATTGTTTTTCAGACGGATAGGAATTGTATAATTGGAACCAAGGCTAAGATCATCTCCATCTGGATCTGGCGTAACATCATAATCACTGACAGCAGTAAAAAATAGTTTATTGTCAAATTCGACAGTGCCTAAATGTGGAAGTACGTCATTTGCCGTCCTATACCTTCCATTTTCATCCGTCGTGATGGTCTTCCTTGGTGTATTATTATAGCTATGTCCATAAAGTATGACCATGCCCTGCGCAGTTTTATCGCCTACACCATCATTATCCATATCGATCATTACTTTTCCACCTATGGTACCACTTCCTGTGATAGAATAAATAAAATTATTATCTTGATCGTTTTCGTTTGGTAAAACAATGGGGAAAAGCTCGTGTGTTCCTTCGATTTCACCTTTATCATTGTTTGCATCATCTATAGAAATATCCCCACAGCCGATATAAGTATATCCAGATACTTCATCATAAGATCCTACTGAGTATGCACCAGGTAATACAGTCAGTTCATAATACCCTAAATCGTTGGTATAAACAGTTTTTGTTTGACCTTCTTGATAAGGAAAAGGGTCAATTAAAATTCTTTGATTATTGACAGGTAAATCACCCAAACCATCTTCATTATTATCAATCAAAACATAACCACTTATTTTGCTTTCTACAATGTTAGCACACAATTGGACTATCCCAAGGTCAATATCATTTTCTAGTTGGGTTGGAGTAAAAGTTGTATTGTAACTTTGATTGTTATCAGTATTGATTAATGTAAGTGCATTAGCGATAGCAGTGTAGTACCGGAATGACCCATCTTCATTGATAGGAATGATTTGTTGCGTTTGCCCACCTACAGAAGTATAAGCAAATCCAAACCCATTTTTTACTAAATTCATTTCGCAAGTGACAGCTTTCCCTTTAACCTCAGTAATATCTCGGACCAAAGCAAGTTCTACATCATTTGCTCCTGCATTAAATGGTCCTACTTCAAAAGTTTGTATTGAAAAATCAGCCAAGCTTGCATGTATCTTTATCAGCTGTCCTAATGGGATTCTTAGACATATTTTCCCTTCGCTATTTGTAGTTTCGAAGGCCATAGGGAAGGTAGAATTTACTAAAATATTTAAATTTAATCCAGATATTAAATTACCATCATTTGTCTTAAATGTAAAGCAAATTTCTTCAAATTCGTAAAAAAAATCTAAATTCCAGAAAGAAAAATGGCCTACTTCTGCGACCATAAATTGACCGTTTAACGTTGCTTCTCCTTCCCTAATCCATAATCCTGTGTCTTCATTTAAGCTCCAGAGTGGGACAGAATTATCTTGTATGCCTTGATGCAAATTAGCTATTGGAAAGGATAAAGTAGCTTTATCTCCTTGCCTTATCTTCAGCACTTCGCCCGATTCAGAGAATAACTCAATTCGGTACATTCCCATTGAAGCCAAAGTAGTAATTTGATTATCAGCATTTAATGCCAGCATATTTCCTGGTGCTTCCATTAAAAAATGCCTTGTATCTGGATCAAAATAATTAGAATAAACTATGACATTACCTTGATAAGTGCTGCCGTCGGGGCGAATGAGTACATCAGGTAACTTTAGTTTACCACGTCCATTTATCCAATCTTCGTTACCAGTAGCGATGGTATTGGTCTGCGCAATAGGAACCATTTTGATATACTTTATATTATTTGAATTATCTTCCCCATTGAGCAACTTGATTTGTTTGTGATAAGATGGTGCAAGCACAGTCGTGTATATACCTATAGCAGGTACCGAAATATTTTTTACAATAATGAAACCATTTTGGTCAGATGTGTAGTTATTTCCAATACCTTGCATCATCAAAGTAGCATTTGGTATTCCGTTGTTTTTTTCATCAATGATTTGAATAATGAATGACACGTTTTCAGTGTTTGATAATACATCTTGTCCTCCTATTGGTAAGATCTCATCTTTCCTACAACTAATAATGAGACAGCACAAAAACAGTAAACTATATAATAATATCTTGTTCATTTTATTTGATTTTAAAAACCCAAAAGGGAATGATTAATAAATGTGTTCTGAGACATGTCTGATATTAATACACAAACAATTCAAATAATGATACAGTAACGAAAAAAATAATTTAAAAAGCATTTTATTTTATGTTTTTCTGAATTATTAAAAAAATATTTTACATTTGCTTCAGAATTATGTGAATAAGACAACCTACACAGGACAATCCAATAACATAATACTATTTTTATAAAACTAATTTCAATTTAAAAACCTTTTAAAACTTGTGCTCATGGCAACCTATTACATGTCTTCTGGAAAATCAGGACCTTTGTCTTACCTTTATCTTATAGCAGTATCGTTAGTGCTCATTCCCATCGTAGGGCTTTTGTATGCTTATGCCATTTGGCACATGCCTTTTATTTATGTCAACTTTTTACTCTCAGCAGGGTTCGGTTTTGTGATAGGCTTTTTGATAAATAAGATTGTCGTCAGATATGGCAAAGTAAGAAGTACAATCATGGCGATTTTATTTAGTGTGATAGGTGCTATATGCGGACTTTATTTTTCTTGGGTGTCTTGGATTGATCTTGTGATCAACGCAGCTAGTGATGGTGGAACTGGTACAGCAGGTATAATAGTTAGCAATGTGGATAGTAGTCATTTATTAAATCTGGCAACTAATCCAAGTATGCTTTTTTCACTTATAGGAAGTATAAATGAAGTAGGAACTTGGGGATTTAAAAGCACCACCATAAGTGGCGGTTTTTTAACAGCCATATGGGTTTTAGAATTTCTTATAGTTATGATCGTATCTATATTAGTAGGCAGCAGTTCTGCTTCTGAACCATTCTGTGAAATTACAAACAAATGGTTTGGAAAAAAAATCATTTCACCACTTAACTATGTTTATGACACACAAACTTTTGTGACCTCCATGGAAGGTAATAGCTTAGAAGCCATTGATCAGTTACATACAAATCATAACGCATCTAATGAGAATCACAGTGTTTTTACATTATATGCATCTGAACAAGGAGAGCGATACCTTAGTGTGACCAACAAAACAGTACAAGTAGGTGATGATGGCAAAGTGACTTTCGATGATGTCGTCATATTAAAGCCACTTGCAGTAAATAAGGAAATGTATGATCAATTATTAGCAAAAGTGTAGTGTTTTTTTTTTGATCATTTTTTATATTCAATATAGCTTTTCATTAGAAAATTGTAAAACATTATAAATTGTATCGAGCGCTAAAATCCTTATTAATCCGCTATTTTCCCGGCCTAATATCAAGGTTTGAATTTACAATTAGAAGGATTCTAGCGCTTTTTTACAGAGGCAATAAAGTGTGTTGCAATATTTGTGACCACCATTTCAGTCAGTTTATTTATCACGATACAGGTGATTTGATTTGTCCCGCATGTGGGAGTTTAGGTAGACATCGTAGACTTTGGTTAGTTCTAAATGACAGAGTTTTGCCCCAGAAAGAAGCATCAATATTACATTTCTCTCCATCTAAGATTATTCAGAAAAAACTCAAAATTTCACATCCTAACTATATCACCACAGACTATGACGGCAAGTTGAAGGCTGATAAATCTTTCGACATTACTAATATCGACGCACCTAGCCAGTCTTTTGATTTTATCATTTGTTACCACGTACTAGAACATATCACAGAAGATACAAAAGCTATGTCTGAACTTTTCCGTATTCTAAAAAATGATGGCCTTCTTATCGTGCAAACACCATTTAAAGATGGTGAAATATACGAAGACACTTCCATCACTACCCCTGAAGAAAGACTAAAACATTTCGGTCAGGATGATCATGTCAGAATATATTCTGTAGGTGGTCTACAAACTAGGCTAACACAACAAGGATTTTCTGTGGAAGAATTAAATTTTGAAGAAAAGAAAGGAAACTTTATGGGATTAAAATTAAAAGAAACTGTATTGCTTTGTCGTAAATAAAGTCAAATAGTTAATTTTAAAATTGAAATATTTATAAGTAAATCCGTCGATTCATAAAATTAATTTGCCACATTTCAAGTTTTTTTATCCGCAAAACTAACCATGTACCAAACTACATTCCAATCGGTACCCTACCCCATGTACCACATTCAGTGAAAGGCTATCATCATCGGCCATTTTTTTGCGTAATCTTGATACAAAGACATCCACACTTCTGCCTACCAATACGCCTTCATCTGCCCATACTTGTTGTATGATATATTCTCGTTCCAAGACTTTATTGATATTGAAAACAAATAATGACAGTAGTTTCGCTTCTCTGAAAGTAAGTGATTGTTTGGAATCTCCACATATCAAAACTTGGTTAGCTAAGTCAAATTTTGAATTGCCAATTGGCGTCCATCCCTGTGTTACAGGTTCGGTATTTGTGTTAGTGCTTGTGTTAGTGTTAATGGTTTGGCTTGGACCTTCTGTTGGTGTTCGTTTATATAACCAAATACCTAGGAATCCTGCGGCTATCAAAAATAACCATAAACCATTGGAAAGGACAGTTGTAGTTTTCGGTATAGACGGTATAAAGGATACTTCTATGAATTGACATTCTTCCGACCTTTTTCTGCCTCCACATGCTACATTACCTTGTTGCAGGAAATCAAGATGATTGTATCCTAAAGCAATAGTGCCATCATCACATTTTTTAACCAATACGTCATACGCTAGGTCTATATTGTGCAAGGTCAATGATGCCTGTAAGATGGCTGGTAGACTATCATAATCGAAGTTTTTTTCTAACCTTATTTGCCAGACACCATCTTTCGTTTGTACGATAGATGGTATCTGACTCGTGCTATCACATGCGATTCTTAATAAATGATCGGCTGTGCGTCTTAAAGCTAGATTAATTTTATCTGGATTAGGCTCACTAGATGCTGACCATAGGAGATTACAAAATAAAATCAAGATAAGACATGTCCAATATTTCACCTTGAAGTCTATGTATTGTTTCGGGTTGTGATTAATCATGCACAAAAATAAGTTGTTTTATATTAGCAGCCAGCATTTTTTTTGACAGCATAAATAACATGACCAGATGTAGCAATCGAGAAGTATGTGTTTTCTGTTGACGGCAAGACCAATTCCCATGTTTTGCCAAAGTCAGCCGATCGATACACACCATTATCAATACTGGCAAAAATATAATTTTGGATACCTTCGACATCATTTATTCTTCTGACAGGAGATCGTCTATCATCAACTTTGTAGGTAAAAGCAAAAGGCGCTAAATGTTCATCTATGTGTTGCCAAGTTTTGCCACCATCTTTTGATCGTCTCAAAGTATTTGCTGATGCAGAAGGCAGCTCGCCAGAAAACTTACCTATTAAATATCCTTGTGAAATTGCATAAAAACTATCACCGATGTGTTTTACGCTAATGGTGGCACCATCATCTGATAAAACTGTTTCCCACTTTTCGCCTTTATTTATCGAGCGTATCAGTCCCTGATCTGTGCCTGCCATGATGATATGATCTTTTTCGTCAAGACTATAAACATAACCATTATCATATGTTTTTGTCCAAGTTTTGCCTTGATCTACTGAATTAAACAATCCCGTAGTTGTGCCTACGAGTATATCTCCATGTTGGGTTTCTAGAATAGATAGGATGAATTTGCTTTTAAGGCCCGTAAGTACTGGAATCCAAAATCCTGTATTTTCTATTTTTTGGAGTACTCCTGCGTCTACATTGTAAACATATGGGCTTGTTTTGGAGTGAAAAATCTGATTAACAGGCTCATTAAGGAAGTTTTCTTTTTGCCATGTTGCATCATGAAAATTCTTTTTACTTATGATACCTTTTTCATATCCCAAAATTAAGTTGTCATCATCTGAATATACGGTATATGGGTCTATCTTTTTGGGTAATCCAGCACTGATGTCTTGCCACGTTTTTCCACCATCTGTAGACTGAAATATGACTCCTGACGTTTTTTCATTTGTCATTTTTGGTGATGTAGCGACAATTGTCCCTAGTCCCAAAGCGGAGATTAAGAATATTACTATTTTGAAATTCATATAATGAAAAGTTATAAAAGTGATATAATCATCCAAAGTTAGGTCTATCCATCGTAATGTGAACATTATGGTTGTAAAAAGATGTAAACGAAATGTAAAAGCTTATAATTCTTTGATAATGAATAATCTATTTATTGTTTTATAAATCAAAAATAAGTGGAATTAAAAAAATAAAAGCTCATTTATCTATTATTAAGACTAGTCATTAAAGTGAATTTTTACTATTGAGTAATGAATATTCAAAGAACAAAGTCATAAAAGTTATTAATATTACTTGGGTGTGAATATCTTTGTGGTAAAGATTTAGTAATTTGGTTCTATATTTCATAAATTAGCATTTATAAAAACATTATCACATGTTTAGAGTATTTTTAATATCAATGTTAAATTTGGCATTATTTACAATTTCATTGGCACAAACAAAAAATTTTATTGATCAACCTTATATCGAAGTATTCGGATATGCGGATACTTTGGTTACACCGAATTTGATTTACATTAAAATAGTTATCGATGAAAAAGACAGTCGGGACAAAATTTCACTAGAAGAACAAGAGGATAAAATGATCTCTACATTTAAAAACTTAGGACTAAATACTGAAGTTGATTTGACAACTAGCGATATGCTGAGCAACTACAAATTTTACTTTTTAAAAAAGAAAGATATCATAAAAACAAAAGAGTATATCTTAAAAGTTACCACTGCGGAGACAGCGAGCAGGGTTTTTATGCAACTTGAAGACCTTGGTATTTCTAATACTTCCATTTATCGAGTGGATCATTCTGACCTAGAAAACATAAAAAATATATGTAGGACAAAAGCTATTCAAAATTCTCATAAGAAGGCGGTAGCTATGACACAACCATTAGAGCAGGTTATTGGAAATGCAATTCATATTACAGAAAGTGATAATGATTTTGAGAATCAAATAAATTCCCAACTTGCAGGAGTACAATTAGTTGGGTACAGTTCCCGTGAAAGAGCAAAATATGAGCCACCAAAAATTGAATTTGAAAAGATAAAAGTTAGTTCTACACTAAATGTAAAATATATATTAAAATAGAACAACTATTCACAGCATTGATTTAAGTGTTCAATTCAGAACAAAAACATGATTTCAGAAATATGTAGTGTTTTAAAAGAATAAAGTCTACAGGCATTTTATATGACTTATCATTTTAATTAAAATAACCAACACAATAATGAAATCCAATCCCCTTAATATAAATCTAAGACCCACAGTTGTTGAAGACTTAGATACTTTATTCTTATTTCAAATGGACAAAGAAGCCGGGTATTTAGCGGCGTTTATGCCTGCGGATCCATCTGACAAAACTGCCTATATCAACAAGTATACAAAGTTATTATCTGATCCCACTGTAAATAACCAAACCATTATCATTGACAATACTATTGTAGGTAGCATAGCAAAATTTGTTATGCACGGCGACGCTGAAATTACTTATTGGATTGACAGACAATTTTGGGGACAAGGTATTGCCACACAAGCGCTCACATTGTTATTAGCCATTGAAAAAAATAGACCGATTTTCGGACGTGTAGCGTTTGATAATTTTGGTTCACAGAAAGTTTTGGAAAAATGCCATTTTGTCAAAGTCGGAACGGACAAGGGTTTTGCAAATGCCCGACAATCTGAGATAGATGAATTTATATATCAACTTACTTGATACCCATAAAAAGTATCCTAGCCACCATTTGATACCCTTTTATGCGAGGTCAATTAATATTTATAAACTAAAAATGAAAAAAACGTTTAGATTTGTGCTGTATACATTTGAAAAAACCTTTTGAGTGTTGTCATCAAAAAATAATATGATGCTATCATGAAGTTTTTACCATTAGTTCAGCAATGTCTTTTTGTTCTTTGTCTGGTCACAACATTGGCAGGACAAAATAGATATGGATGTAATGGCGATCTATTCGTAATGACAAATGATGGAACATCGACTTCTATCAATCAAGTAACTTTTGCACCTTTTGTGCCACCTTCACTTAGTTTGTACGCAAGATACAATGGAAATTTTGATGCGCTAGGATTTAATCCTGTGGATAATTACGTCTACAGCGTCGAGCAAAATACCAATATGATCGTGAGACATAGCCTTTTCAGTAATGCAGAAAGGATAGGCAGTGTATCGATTGTAGATACGATAAGGTCTAATGCGGGTGATTGTACAGCTGATGGGTATTATGTCTGTTATGACCACGGATTGCATAAGATGTTGGTTTTTGAAGTTGTAGACCAATTTAACTTGATTCGTCAGATTGATTTATTTTGGGATCCTGCATCTGTAAATAAGGGTGCTTTCCGAACAAGAATTTTTGATTTTGCTTTCGATCCAAATGACCCAAAAGTAGCTTACTCCTATCAAGGTAGTTTTGATCATCCAGCATTATTGCCCGTCGAAACTCGAGGCACTATGCTAAAAATAAATATGGATTTTAACGACCCGAATCTAGGAATGGTTACACCACTTGGTACAATACCAACAAATACTTTGACACATTTGGCAGGGTTTGTTTTTGACCCACGATCAACTCTTTATGGTTTTGGGTCTTCTACCCTTGGTCTTAACCCAAAACAAAATAAACTATGGACCATTAGATCTGGCGTAGGGCAGACGTCTCCTATTCTTACTCAGTCGCCTGCACAGGTACTAAGTGATGGCTGTTCATGCCCATTTTCGCTAGTATTTACCAATACTACACCCAATGAAGGGATGTACTGCAATAATGACAAAAAAACGTTTCTATTGACTTTAGAAAACAATTCATACGTACCTATTAAAGACTTGATCTTAAAAGATACTTTTCCCGAAGGTACAATCATCCAATCCATCTCAAATAGTTTTACAGGAACAATCGATGCAGGCACAGGTATAGGTACCAATATGATAACTATCTCAGGACTGATGATTCAGCCCAAACAAAAAATCGTAATTGAAATAGTAATAATCTCTGTCGATGCAAAAGATGGTCCCACGCACAACCAAGCGTATCTCAGCAATTTGCCACCAAGATTTCCAGCGGTATTTCCATCTGACGATGCACTATCTTCTACATTTGGTGATCGATCAAATTTTTTCTTTATTACCAGATCTATAGGAAATTTGACTTGGGAAGTCATCCCACCTACCGATTGTATTTTGGCAAATGATGGCAAGATAGTGGCAACTTCACCTGATTTTATGACTGGTCAAGGATATGAAGTCAGTCTTAGGAATATGAAGAATTGGCAGGAGCGAGTTTCGGTTGTTATGATTGATGAAAACAATTCATTTACCATTGACTCTTTGATTCCTGGCGAATACCAATTATTTAGATTCAGATCTTTGCTTGAAAATTGTAGCGTTTCGTTAAAAGATACCACCATTTTTCTTGAGGCGCCACACGATCTTTTTGCCTTAAGCATCAGCAGCAATAGTCCTGTCTGTGAAGGTGATTCAATATTGCTCACAAGCAACATGTCACCCGTCGGTCAAGTTACATGGAGAGGCCCAGATATTTTTGGGTCTGAATCTGCTAATCCTATCATAAAAAATGCCACATCCAATAAAGCAGGCAACTATACCATCACGGCACAGTATGGATATTGTGTACAAAAAAGAAATATAGAAGTCGAAATAAAACCAGAAATCATTACCACACTAGAAGGAGAAAATACTTATTGTGAGAGAGATACAATGCGTCTAGTAGTCATTGCAGAAGATCAGAAAACTCCATTAAATTATGTTTGGTCAGGGCCTAATGCCATGATCGAAGATGATTCTATCTATGTTTTCCCATCAGTGGACATGTCCCAAATGGGATATTACGAAGTCATTTCTGATAATGGCGCTTGTTTTGATACTGTTGGGATCAATATTCAGATTTTACCAACACCTACACTTGTGTTACAAGACCAAATTTTGACAGATTTTTGTGACCCTGTAGTCTTCCTTCCCACATTGGAAGGTAGTAATGATGTATCTTATAAATGGTCACCATCAGAAGGTCTAAGCTGCGCTGATTGCCCAAATCCGACAGTGCAACCAATCGTAAACTCCTATTATGAATTGAAAGTTGAAAATTCATTTAACTGCAAGGATAGTGCAATAATTCTGATCAAATTGGATAAAGATAAGATTGCATTTACGCCCAATGTTTTTTCATCTGACGGTTCATCAGGAAATAGAAAATTCTCTTTATATCCCAATTGTGTGGTGCATTATTTTCATCGATTAGATATATTTGATAGATTTGGAAATCAAGTATTTACGTCCGTTGCATCAGGACCTGGAGAAACATTAGATACTTGGGATGGATTATATACAGGAAAAAATGTCACATCTGGTGTTTATGTGTGGGTTGCAAAAGCAGAATTAGTGGACGGAAGCATTGTGTATTTGACGGGAGATGTTACAGTCTTATAGTTGGTGAAATGCATATTGATGTTTAAGGATTAAATCGAGTCAATGCTTGAATAACCTTACCCGTTTTAAACATCACTGTAGATAAAATATTCTAGAAATTGATTGACTATTTTTAATTATTGATAATTTTATAAAAAAACAGCAATATGAATATTGGCAAGGTAATAATTCTATGTGTTCTTTTGAGTGTAACACAGATTTTAATAGCTCAGACAGACGTCGTCAGTAAGATCGTAGACGCATCGACCAAAGAAAGTCTGATATATTGCCATGTGCTAAATTTGACTACTTCAGCGGCATATATCACCAATGCAGAAGGTGAATTCAGGATAAACCAAGCCAGATATACAGATAGTCTTTTGATCACCTACATAGGATATAAAGATGTAAAATTGACAGTCAAAGAAGCTAGTCAAAAAAAGATTATTTTGTTGGCCCCAAATGCAGAATTATTGACTGAAGTGAATATACCGCTCAATGATAAGAAACTATTAAAATTAATCAGAGATTGTGCAGAAACCCTAGACAAATCACCCACTTTTTACTCAAAAGCCTATCTTGAGTTATATAGTGAAGATGAGACCACACATTTAGAGTTACTTCAGATGCATTACAATGTATTGTGCCAAGGCGGTCATATACCTAATTTTTATATGAAGGCTGGCAGAGTGGCATTGACAGATCAAGCCGATAGGCTTTTCGTCAATTTAGGAAGTACACAAGCACTAGCTTTGCTTAATCCTGTACGCTATTCGCCAATGTATCCTGTCAATCCTTTATTTTTAACAGAAGAACAAAATAAAGAAAAGTATTACATCAGAAAAATATCTGAATCTGATGAGAATGATGTAGTCCATCTGGAGTTTGAACCCAAAATTTTACGAGACAGTTCTAAAATATTTAGTGGCGAAATGTGGATTAGAAAAACAGACAAACAATTACTCAAGCTCAACTTGAAAATAAACAATACCTTACGTCACCCTTTTTTACCTATAAGACCTAAGGATACTTTACAAAATGTATCATTCAATCTGAACTATCATTTTAATAAAATCGGAACAAAAACAAGATTGACCCTCTTAGATTTTCGATTTGGGATGAAATATTTGAGTGGTAGCAGAGATAAAATGGAATTAAGACATATTGAGACAGAAGGATTGGTGCAGCTGTACGATGATAAAGAGTTATATGTCATACCATTTTTTAAATATGATCTCACACATAATGATTATAGGAAAATGTCACTCATCCCTACAGATAGTTTGTTTTGGGAAAAAAGCAAAACCCTTCAAGTCACAGAAAAACAACAAAAGAGATATGATTTATTTGCAAAAAATGGCGTCTTGCTGAATTTTAATGAAATAAAAAATCAAAGTAATATCCGTACGCCTGATCAGAATCCTTTCGAAGATTTTTTTGAATTTAACAATGTGATTTGGAATAAAAACTCCTTTGTGCGACTGAAGCCAAATGTCGAGTCCAAAAAAGAAAAAGCAGATATTGCCGTCCAACTATTTTTAGATATCAATAAGTATGGTGATAGCCTTTATCATAATTCATATACGATTCTTGATCTTTTCAAAACAGAATACAATCTTGAAAACAAACCTGAACATCTCACTTATTTAAATCTATATTTTGACCATTGTGAGATCATCAGAAGAGAAATGGAAGCAGCCTTAAACAAAACGCAAAGCTTAGATGAGATGCTTACCATTTATGATGAAGCCAATGCAAAAATAGTAGACTTGAGCAAAAAGTATAAGAAAGATTTGAAGTTTGGTCACAATATGCTGAATTTCCCACCATGGCACGAAAAGGTCAAAAAAGAGTTGGGCAGAGATCTTATACAATACTTTGGATTACATATGCCTGCTTATAGCAAATGATGTAAGTTTGATTAATTTAAAAATAAACAAACGTACAAAGATATTGAAAATAGTGATTAAGAAATTAAAGCGAACAAAGTTTACAGCCTTAAAAGCAGAGACTTTCAAAAAGATTTTTTTTATTAAAAGTTTCGCAAATAAGATTTTAGCCTTACATTGCCAAGTAAGATAAAAAAACATAGCTAAATATTAAACATTATAAACAATCAATAAAAAATGAAAAAAATAATTTTTACACTTTTATGTGTTTCAATTTTAACAATTACCAATGCCCAAGAAACTGAAATTGACAATAAATTCATTTTAGGAGGTTCGATGAATTTCCTTATTCAAAATAATACATACCCACTTACAAGCCTTTCTTTAATTACAAGGACAGGAGGGATTTATTCTGGTGGTACCAATGATATTAGATATACTACTTTAGCTTTTAGTCCATATTTCGGAAAAGAGATCAATAGCAACCTAATGGTTGGCTTGCAATTTGATTATAGAAAAGTGAAAAATGAACAAGATGACGTGCCAGTGTTTGTTCTTGGGCAATCAAATCCGAATACGGTAGATATTAAAAGAAATTCTAATCAAATTGGAATTGGCATTTTTACAAGATATATTGTAAATCCGAATAATCAGTTTAGTTTTTTCTTTCAGCCTTCTGTGCAATATAACCTGTTGAATGAAGATCTATCTGAAGACTCAATTGTCATACAACAAGAAAAGGCAAATTTTCTTGAACTTGGTGTAGGTTTAGGAATGATATATAATGTTAATAACAAAATTAGAGCAGTTTTGAGATCAGGTGGGTTAAATTACGTAACAGGGAGATGGGAAATAAAGAACACAGATACAGGTAAGAATTTTAATTCATTCGGAACAAATTTTAATCTATCGAACATCTATTTGGGATTCGAAATTAGAATTTAAAAAAGTAAGCTAATATCTTATGGTGGCTATATTCTGATAAATAATAATTATCCTATATGAAATACTTGATAATCATAAGCTTCTCAATTATTGCAGTTTGTTGGTCTTGTAAATTAAATAAAAAAGTTGACTTAGATTACTGTAACATGTTGGAAAAAGATCAGTCACACATGAATGAAGGTGTAACAGATCCTGATAAAAGAAAAGAAAATACATCGTTACGGAATAAAGGTTTTGAAGAGAATTTTCAACAAATACTAGAACTTACAAAGCAGCAAGGTTTTCCAAATGTCAGTTTTGAAGATTTACCAAAAGATTCTTGTAAATATTGGGCAGTAACGGCGACATTAATTCATATGGCCCAAACAAAACCAGAAGTGTTTTTTAGTGAAGAAATTACTACACTTTTTAAAGAAGAAATCAATAAAGGTAATCTAGATTCAGATGATTTAACACCTGCCTATCGAATCAGCTTTACATCCAATAAGTTCTGTCAAAATTTGGAAGCATCCATCAATCATGCAATTCAGACCTTAGGAATGGAAACTTATTTGAATGGCTCTCCTACGTTTAAGAAATGTGAGTAGAATAATATATACTCAAAAATTTTTTTTCATTTTCATTGTTGGAAGGGCCAATCTGAATATTTACACGTGACCTGTCGAATTATAGTGCATTACCCACACCTGATGTATCTTTGATGTATAAGCTTTACTAAAATTCTGTACTTTTAAACCTATTTTTGCTACATCATTCATTTTTAAACTCCAAGATTTTGAATATCATTAAATTAGCCATCATTTTTATTTCATTTTTCATAGGATTATCTCAAGATCTTTTTTCACAGGTTGTTAATGTAGGTAGTGGTAGTTACACCACTGTATTCCCAGGTACAGATGTGGCTGGACGAAATGGATTTCCATCTGGCACTCCACTTACTACTGGCGAAGCTGCCACAAAACCAGTGCCTACGAATGATTGGTGGTCGCACAAGGTCAAAAATAATCACTCACCCAATTTATTTAATTATCCGTTTACCATGAAAACGGTCAATCAAGGTTTGGTACTTACCTACATTCCTTGGGGACCAATAGATGATATATCGCCTGTCACTGTAGGCGTCAGTGGACTGAATGCTCCTGCTGCTAAGGTGTCAGATTTTTCTGACTGGACAGTGACGATGGACTGGACCAATGCAAACCATAATTTTCAGACGACAACAGGTATCGGTATGCCTTTTGTTTATTTTGAGAAAGGAACAAATGATGTAGCAGAAATCAATGTGACACAGGGAGATGTAACTATTTCTAGTGAAATGTTGATCATCCAAAATCTAAGGAATGGAGCAGACTTTGCAGTTTACGCACCCGTAGGGAGTACATGGAATAAAAACGGAAATACTTATACTTCTACCCTGAATGGTAAGAATTATTGGTCATTAGCATTCATTCCATTGACAGCTTCTAACGTGACGACTGTGGCAAATGAATATAAAAAGTATGCGTATGTCTTCCCTACCAATACGATATCTACTTATTCTTATGATGAAACCACATCAATAGTAACCACAAACTTTAATGTGGAGACAGAAATAAAAGAAGGTACTAATACCAATATGTTAATCGGTTTACTACCGCATCAGTGGGCAAACCTGAGTCCAAGTTCTCCTGTGCCGAATCAAGCTTCTTACCAAACCGTTCGTGGTGAATTAAAGACCATGGCTGGCAATACATTTACCGTTCAGAACACCTTTTATGGCATTCTACCAACCTTGCCTTATATAGATTTTTATAGTCCTAGCTTCAGCCCTGCTGCGTTACAATCCAAATTAAAGTTGCTAGAAAATGATGGTCTGAATACTTGGACAGATTCTTATAATGAAGGTCAGGAAATGAATCGACTCATTCAGACTGCTCGTATTGCAGAGCTCACAGGAGACTTAGTTGCATTAGATAAACTAAAAAAGACGGTGCAAGATCGACTTGAAGATTGGTTATCTGTTAATAGTGGCGAAATTGCATTTTTGTTTTATTACAATAAAAATTGGTCTGCTATGCTTGGATATCCGGCAGGTCATGGTCAAGACAATAACATCAATGATCACCACTTTCATTGGGGATATTTTATACATGCGGCTTCATTTGTCGAACAGTTCAACCCTGGATGGGCTCAAAAATGGGGCGGCATGATCAATTTATTAGTACGTGATGCCGCGACGATGGATAGAAATGATTCATTATTCCCATACATGAGAAATTTTAGTCCGTATGCAGGACATTGTTGGGCAAATGGTTTTGCTTCTTTCCCACAAGGAAATGACCAAGAATCCACGTCAGAAAGTATGCAGTTTAACTCTTCACTTATACATTGGGGTAGCGTGATAGGCAATGATTCTATCCGTGATTTGGGTATTTATTTGTACACGACAGAGCAGTCGGCTATAGAAGAATATTGGTTGGATATGAACGAACGAAATTTCCAACCTAGCCAACAATACAGTCTTGTCTCTAGAGTTTGGGGCAATAGTTATGACAATGGCACTTTTTGGACAGGTGATATTGCAGCTTCTTACGGTATTCAATTATATCCGATACATGGTGGCTCTCTTTATTTAGGTCAAAACACTCAATATGTAGATAAACTTTGGGACGAAATAGAAAGGAATACTGGTATTCTCAGCAATGAGCCCAATGTCAATTTATGGCATGACCTTATGTGGCAATACTTGGCTTTTATTGATCCTGCCAAGGCAATAGGATTGTATGATTCCTATCCTAATAGAGGATTGAAATTCGGAGTATCTGATGCACAGACTTACCATTGGCTTCATGCTATGAATGTGCTTGGCAATGTCGATGCGACCATCACTTCCGACAATCCATTAGCAGCTGTTTTTAATAAAGATGGAAAAAGAATTTATGTAGCTCAAAATTATGGCGCAAATCCTATCAATGTTACTTTTTCTGATGGATATGTACTGCCTGTACCTGCTAGGAAATTAGTGACAAGTTTGGATGTTGATTTGACTGGTGAGTTGACTTCCAGCTTCGAGCGTGCTTATCCGAATGGAAGTGTTGATTTAACCGTTACTGTAAGCAGCGCAACTAATGTGGATAAAGTTGAATTTTACGAAGGTGAAACCAAAATAGGAGAATCGTTACAAGCTCCTTACGTGATCAAAGCGAGCAATCTCTCTGTAGGAAGACATAATTTTGTAGCGAGAATTTATAATGATGGGAATTTTGGTGTGACCAATATTGTGACTGTAGTTGTGGGCGACCAATTGCCTTTTACGGGTACACCTATTGTCATTCCTGGCGTATTTTATGCAGCAGATTATGACATTTATGAAGGTGGCAATGGCAATGGAATTGCCTATCAAGATGTCTCCATCAATAACCAAGGTAGTTACCGACCTGACGAATATGTAGATGCAATCACCATCACGGGTGAAGGCAATACCGTGGGCTGGATATCTACAGGTGAATGGATGGAATATACCGTCGATGTTGCTACAGAAGGACTCTACTCCATTCAGCTTAGATATGCATGTGGCAATAGTGCTGGTGGTGGACCTTTTAATATTGAATCTGATGGATTAGTCATAAAATCAGGCATCACCGTAACAAACTCAGGTGGATGGTCTAATTGGACCACAAAAACCGTCAATGACGTACCATTAAAAAGTGGCAAACAAATCATCAGATTACAATTTGCTAATGGTGAATTAAACATTGGTAAGTTTACCTTTGTGTACAAATCTGCTTTACCTTACGATCAACCTAATTCAAATGCGGGCGACAATCAAATCGTCGTATTACCACAGTCCATCACTATGCTAGATGGTAGTCTAAGTACAAATGGTGGAAGTGGAACGTTAAGCTACCAATGGAAACAAATATTTGGTTCTTCTGTACTAAATATCTCTGACGACCAAAGTGCCGTACCAACCGTGACAGGTTTGGTAGAAGGTGTATATCTCATGCAATTGGAAGTAAATAATGGCACATACTCTGACATAGATGAAGTATATATTATCTCTAGCACTACCAATAATGTGGCACCAGTTGTCGCGATACTTTCGCCGAGCAACAATGCATCTTATTATGTAGGAGAAACCGTAAAAATACTTGCTTTGGCATCTGACCTTAATGATAGCATTCAGCGTGTCGATTTTTTTGCTAACGGTAGTTTCTTAGGTTCAGATACTTCATCACCATTTAGTGCGGAATGGACTTCGGAGTTGGGTGATTATGAATTAACAGCTATTGCCTACGATCATAATAATGGTTCATCGGTGTCGAATATTGTGCGAATATCTGTTGTAGATGCTCCTCCATGTCGTGGCACATCTTGGGATGGTGATTTTGATTATGTTTTTTCAGATGATAAGAACAATCCGACTTTGACATTTATACCATCAAAATCAGGTGTCGGAACGCCTACATGTATCTTGTATTATGGTAAAAATCCAAGCAGTTTGCCAGGCTATGGCGTTACTGTTAATGTCCCATTCAAATTGACAGAAAGTGAGGGTGACCTTATCCATTTTTACTATACCTATTCTTTTCCAGGTGTAGTAGAAAAAAATAATTCTGCCAATAAAGACAAATATATTATCGGTTCATGTAGGACCAAGACATCTACAGATAATACTGCCGATATTCGTTTAAAATATTATCCCAATCCAGTAACAAATGTTTTAAATATAGAACTACCTGAAGGTAAAAACCAAATTACCATATACAACCTTACAGGCGCACTATTACATTTGCAAGAGACGACTCAAAATCTTTTTACTTATGATATGTTACATTTATCATCAGGTTTGTATTTTGTTTCAGTTATAAATAATGACAGAAAGGAAGTGGTGAAGATCATTAAACAATAACCAAATTCGGTTAAGTCTTAGAAGTTATTCATGATTTATAAGGCAGCATCATTGATACCACTAATGAAGTTATAAGTTTGATAAAACAGTGGTGGTACTAAAGACTTTTATTTATTATTTCCTTTTTGAGATGATTTAAAAAAAATAATAAGGAATGTATTATGCCTTATCTTGCGATGGTATTTAGCATATACGTACATCAAGCAAGCTTCTCTATTGATCGCAATAAATAAAATATTTTTACGACTTTATTAAACCTTTTGGTAGATTTGCCATCCAATACAAAATTTATTTCCATCATGGCAAACAACAATACACCAACTTCTTTTAAAATCAGGGTCATCCACAGGTACTTGGGATTTTTTTTATCAGGCATCATGGCAGTTTATGCTTTAAGTGGTATCCTGATGATATTTAGGGAAACTAACTTTTTGAAAAAAGAAGTTGTCATTGAACATAAACTTGAACCTAATTTGACAGAAGGCGAACTTAGTCCCAAATTGCGCATGGGTGTAAAAGTAGAGAAAAAAGAAGGCGACGTTATCTATTTTAAAGAAGGAACTTATGATCAAAAAACAGGAATCGCTGTCGTGAAAAAGAAGCAGCTACCATTTGTTCTTGAAAAAATGGAAAGACTACATAAAGCAACAACAAAAAGTCCTGTTTACTTTTTAAATATCTTCTTTGGTCTTTCACTACTCTTTTTTGTATTATCAGCATTTTGGATGTATATGCCATCTATGCCCGTATTCAAGAAAGGTATGTACTTTGCTATAGGTGGTATTATTCTAACCCTGGCACTCTTGTTTATCTAGGTTTTAGTATATAGGAAGATGAAAAGTAGGTGGTACTAGTTCACTTCTTACCATCTGTTAATGCTTGAAAAACGTTCAACATAAATGTTATTTTCATGGACCTAAATGGTAATCACCACGTTGGGGCGACATATAATTTGAAAATGGAAAGTGGATTTTATACTTAGATTAGGTTTTGATGTTTATGCGCCTTGAATAAATAACCTACACCTAAAAACATGACTAATTAAGTAATAAGAATCCTTAAATTTGTGCTTTCAATTAAATGATTTTTATGCAGCCAAGAAGGAATATAATACCAAACACACAAACCACTCACAAAACCCAAATGACAGAAAGAATATTTTTCTATTTATCCATGGTGGTTATATTTTGTTCAAGTTGCGCAACAAATAAAAGTCAATTCGGACAAAGTATTTTGGAAAGACCAGTAGATACCACTTTGACAAAACAAGCAATATCAAAACTAAGAAACATTGACAATAGTATTTTTGACAAGGCAACTTTTATAGGCAAGGAGCAAATAGAGATCAAGTATCGCTTCTTTAAACCCAATCAAAAGAGTGGTGAAAAGTATCCATTGGTGGTCGTGTATCATGGATCAGGAGCAATCGGCACTGACAATAATTCACAATTAGGACTATTACACAAACTTTTTGCTAGTCCTGATATTCAGTCAAAATATCCAGCCTTTGTATTAGCACCACAATTTCCTACGCGTTCTTCTGACTACACAATCGATGAAGATAGAAAAGTGCTTTACTCAACATCAAGACCTTGTCTAAATGAAGTATTCCAACTCATCGACTCGCTTAAGGCAAGTTTAGATATTGATAGTAAAAGGATTTATGTCGTCGGATTTTCTATGGGTGGCTCCACCGTCATTAATTCATTATCAGCGAGACCAGATCTTTTTGCAGCGGGCATAAGTGTAGCAGGTATTCCACAATTTGATCAAACCCAAGTATTAAAAAACATTCCTATTTGGCTAATCCACGGGATAGATGATACAGAAAACACTATCGATAGCGATGAGGTTTTGTATAAAGAAATAGACGACAACATTCGTTTTTGGAAACTAAAAGCTACGACACATGACAATGTTTTTTCTTCTCTAATTCTAGGAGAAACCTTGCCAAAATGGTTATTCAAATATCAAAAGAAATAAAAGAGAATGGTAACACAATCCATCAACCGACTTGATACTCTCATCAACATCATCCCTGACTTACTCTTAAATATGGATGAATCAGATCTGACTTTAAAAACATCACCAGAAAAATGGAGTAAGAAGGAAATCTTGGGACACCTTATCGATAGCGCCGCTAATAATCATCAAAGATTTATCCGTGGTCAATATGAAGATGTACCAACCATCTTTTATGATCAAAATCAATGGAACAATCTAAGCCATTACCACGGAATGAACACAAATCAAATCATAGCGTTTTGGACCATGTACAACCAACATCTACTGCACATCATAAAACACATTACCAACGATAATTTACAAAAAAAGTGTCGTGCTTTTGATGGCTACACGTACACCCTAGAGTTTTTGATAAATGATTATGTAGCGCATCTTGAGCATCACTTACGTCAAGTAGTGAGTTACTAAATGGATGTCAAGAAGATATCAAAGGCAGATCAATTTGGTAAATGGATCAAATATTTAAAAAAAGTAAATTAATAGGTCTATGACATTCAGAATAGCAAGGCATACAACCGATTTGCGGGCAATAGAAAAATTTTATACAAGTATTGTCGGATTACAAAAGTTGGGTGGTTTTCAAAACCATGATGGTTATGATGGTATCTTTTTAGGGCATCTGCATCAAGATTGGCATTTGGAATTTACAAGTTCAGGAGATGCACCCGATAGTCGTTTTGATGATGACGATTGTCTTGTGTTTTATGTCAATTCAAAGATAGAAATTGCCGAAATCAAGGACAATCTGGAAAAACATAATATTCCAACCGTAGAACCAAAAAATCCGTATTGGAAAAAGAATGGAATAATGGTCTCTGACCCTGATGGTTACAAAATAATTTTTGCTATCGTAGATTTACCACTGAATAATGATGATGAATTGACACAATTGGTAAGAACCAAAAATATCCATAATTGGAATAGTTTACTTGATTTTGTAAAAGCGCTGCCATATGGTAGAAACGCCCATAGAGATGACTTTTCATTAGTGCTAAAAGAAGAGCAAGGCACTTGTAGTTCCAAACATGCATTCTTGAAAAAAGTGGCACAGCTCAATCAAATAAACAATGTGAAACTGATCATGGGTTTATACAAAATGAATCATTTAAATACCCCAAAAATAGGAAATACCATGCTTGAAAATGGATTAGAATATATTCCTGAAGCGCATTGCTACTTAATGATCGATAACAGAAGATACGACCTGACATCATCTAATGCATCTATACATCATTTGATAGATGATGTATTGGAAGAAAAGGAAATCGAACCCGAACAAGTAAATATATTCAAAGTCAATTACCACAAAGATTTCATCAAAAAATGGATGGCTGAAGGAGCTACCGACTTGAGTTTTGAACATGTGTGGGCTATTAGAGAAGCGTGTATCACAAAACTTGGGGAGTAAAATAAATAATATTTTATGAATTTATATTTCATTTCCACTCTATTAAATCTTTGATACATTTTATTGCATTTCAAAAGCTCAATGATATGGTATCGAAGTTGCAAACTTCGACAATCGGGTTACTTCGACGATCGGGTTACGTCGTTCTTTCCTGTTCATTTGCTGACATTGTACTAGATACGACTACAATGATTTGGATGATTGAAAGGATCCCAATTATTAGTCCGGTAAATCATTTGTAATGAGATTTGTTTTGTATGTTTGTGGTCGAGTATAAGATTAAATGAATTTTATCTCACATTTTTGTATGTTAGTTATAGCGAATAATAAGAAATGTCATGTACAGTATTGAAGTGGGTTACGAAAGTATCAACTATACAAAATTGTCTGATGATATGATAACTACTGAAAATTGAGTGCCTTTAAAACATTTTCCACTTTCAATTATAATAGAAACAATGAGCAAAAAGAAACCAAGCAAAGATATCGTCAGGTCTTCGGCTGCTGAATACCTTACTTTTATTGCGGCTACTGGCGAAGGCGCGGTAGAAGTTATTTATGCCGAAGAAAACATTTGGATATCGCAAAAAATGATGGCGGAGCTCTATCATGTTAATGTCAGAACGGTTAACGATCACCTTCAAAAGGTTTTTGGGGATAATGAATTGGAAAAAGATTCAGTTATCCGTAAATTTCGGATAACTGCCACTGATGGTAAAACTTATGATACCCTACACTACAGCCTTGCTGCAATCATAGCCGTAGGCTACAAAGTAAATTCAGAAAGAGCCGTGCAGTTTAGAAAATGGGCCACCCAAATTGTGCAAGAATTTACCCTCAAGGGTTTTGCTATGGATGACGAACGTTTAAAAAATGACGGGTCTATACTGGGCAAAAAGTATTTCGAAGAACAGCTCCAACGAATAAGAGAAATACGCTTGAGCGAACGAAAATTTTACCAAAAAATAACCGATATTTATGCTACTTCAATAGATTATGACATAACAGCTACCTCGACGAAACGATTTTTTGCTACCGTTCAAAATAAATTGCATTGGGCAATACACGGTAATACCGCTGCTGAAATTATTCTTGCACGTGCCAACCACAAAAATGAAAATATGGGTTTAACTACATGGAAAGATGCACCTAATGGAAAAATTCAAATATTTGATGTTTCGGTAGGTAAAAACTATCTCACCGAAAAAGAAATGCAACAGTTACAGCGTTTGGTTTCTGCTTATTTGGATGTTGCAGAAGATATGGCACTACGGCAAATTCCAATGACCATGGAAGATTGGGAAACCCGCCTCAATACGTTTATAGCAGCTACTGATAGGCAGGTATTGCAAGATGCTGGAGCAGTAACTGCCGAGATAGCCAAAGCACATGCCGAAACCGAGTTTGAAAAATATAGAATTGCACAGGATAGATTATTTGAAAGTGATTTTGATAGAATGATCAAAAGTTTACCACAACAGCATGACAAAGAATAAACCCTTTGTTGTAGCGAATTTCAGTCCGATATTGGCCTGACAAAACTAACTTGTAACTTCAAAATCTTTATTTTAATTCTCAAATAAACAGCTATGCCTCTCCAAGTATTTCTACCTACAAAATCTCCTAGTATTTATACGCTTTCCCACTATTCTGAATAGTAAGATATTTGCATTGTAAATAAAAATAAATGACTGAAGGGCGGATGCTGAAAAGCCTACAAGTGCGCTGTCAAGGCAGCGCACTTGTAAACAGAGTAAGCGTTATTACGAAAAAACAAATATTATGGTGCACGTATTTCATCCTGTAGTTCAGGAATTGGTAGATCTTATTCAGAAAAATAACTGGGCCGCTGACTTCCAAACAGCCATCGATAATGCTAGAAAATATGATATCAAAGATCTCGATGATATCCATAATCTAGACGACTATCTCGCTTATATCAACACATTTTTGCGATGGCTCCCCGAAGAAAATGAAACAGGCACCGTCTTTTACAACAAAACATGTAAGTTGCATTTTATCCTAGACCAAGACCCTATCAAAAAATATCAGAATGCCATCGTGCCACATGACGAAGCACCGGAGTTGACGCCACTGTCTGCATGGTTGGTCAGGTATTGCAAGGAGTTCGGTCGATTTATGGATACGCCTGAGTCCCTCACTGAAGCATCTCTAGCCACTTTTTATGCATCTCCTGCATTCAATATGCATGAATATATCCAACCACATGGCGGATGGAAAACCTTCAATCAGTTTTTTGCCCGCAATTTCAAACCAGGCTATCGTCCTATCGCTGCCATATCAGATCCTACAGTCATCGTCTCACCTGCTGATTCTACCTTTGATGGACAGTGGGAGATACGCAAAGATTCGCACGTCACCGTAAAAAATCTGCACTGGAAAATCGAAGAACTAATGGAAGGTAGCCCATACAAACACCGCTTCGAAAATGGCATCTTTATGCACGCCTTCCTAGGTCCCAATGACTACCATCGCCAACACGCACCTGTGCAAGGTACCGTCCTAGAAGCTAGAGTCATACCTGGTCAGACCTATCTACAAGTAGTCATAGACCCACCGACTACAGCAGATGTCGATGGTCGTGCCACCCTAAGACCTAGTCGTACCTTTGACGCACCCGATGATGCAGGCTACCAATTTGCCCAAGCGCGTGGTCTGATCGTACTAGATACGCCTATTGGCTTAGTCGCCGTGCTTCCTATCGGCATGTGTCAGGTATCTTCAGTTATTCTGACCGCAGAAGTAGGCAAAACGATGCGCAAAGGCGAAGAACTATCCTACTTTCAGTTTGGCGGTTCCGATGTCATTTTGCTTTTTGAGTCATCTAGCAATGTAAGCATCACGGCGCAAATGGGCGTACACTATAAGGTGGGGACTAGGATTGGGGAGGCATTTTCTGTGGTGTGAGGATGTGAGATTTATTGAATGGATTAAAGACAAAATAATAATTAATAAAACATTATGGTTTTATGATATCGATTCAATCTGTTTTGTATGTTTGTGATTTTGAATAGGGATAGATAAGAATTTTAGGCGGAATTTGATATAAAAATGAAATTAGTCGTTATGTAGTTTCAATACAATTATGTTATAACAAACGCGGAATACTTGAACAATAAAAACAAAACCAATATATTAACAAACAAAATACCTAAAATGGCGAAATTAAAACACGTTTTTTTGATATTCATATTGACAATTTCATTAACGAATATTTCATTCGGACAAGCTGAAAATAAAGCAGTTGAAGTAAGTAATGCAGAAAAATTTTCTGATAAAACAGGTGCTTTAATGAAGAAAGAATTTTCCGACATTGGAGAAATAAAAAGGTGTAAAATTCAGATTGCTAAATTTACTGACTTGATTACAGATCAAAAAAATATTGCAGTTAGATTCGAATATAATTATGTAAGTACATATTCTAGTGATTCAAAAATTGCTTTATTAGATGTGGATGAAATTGATGGATTAATTCAGTCCTTAAATTTAATTCAAGAAAAGGTTTTGCCGACATCAACTAAAAACTATACTGAAGTTTCATATAGAAGTAGAAGTGGTTTTGAAGCAGGTTGCTTTTCTAAAAAAGACAGTTGGAGTATTTACTTAAAATTAGAAAGATATGATGGGGATTCATACGTCTTTTTGAACAAAGATGATTTGCCTAAACTTTTAGATCTAATTAGTGTCGCAAAATCAAATCTTCAATAACTACAGCTAAGTAATAAAAAGGTAATAATTCATTTCTGTTTTGCTAAATTATAATGGGTTAAAATTCTAAGTAGGTTTAAGTTGTCATGTTACTAAGAATGTGATAAAGAACCAAAATATGATAAAATTATGTTTAACAGATGGTTGAAATTTACATTTTTTTAATTTCCCTACTTTTTAGGTTTTCATTTCGGCATTGTGGAAGTTCTAAAAAATGAAATGCTAGCAAAATGGATGAGCGATTTTTTCAAAAAAAACAATTTACAGACAAAAATAGAAAGTAAAACAGATAAAAATGAAAGTACTAACTAATCTTTTTGCAGGCAACGAAATTCGACAACAGGTATTGGATGATTTGACCTTAATTAGCAGCCCAAATGAAGTTATTAAATCTTGGGCAGGCAACTTTATTTTAATAAAGGAAAGTTCAACAACCGAAGGACTAAGGAATCCTCAAGTAGGTGCAATTCATTCTATTTTATCTCATTGGACTCATTCATCTGAAATTGGAACAGTTGTTCTACCTACTGGTACTGGCAAAACTGAAACAATGTTGTCTGTACTTATTTCAGAACAAATAGAAAAATTATTGGTGATTGTACCAACTGACCCATTAAGAAGTCAAATTGCAAATAAATTTCTTACACTTGGTTTATTACCTAAATTAGGCATCATAAACAAATCAACTATCTACCCAGTTGTTGGAACTATAAGGAAAAGTTTCGTTGATACTACAGAACTTAATGATTTTTTAAGTAGATGTAATGTTGTTGTTGCAACAGCAAGTATCATATCAAGAATGACTCCTAGTCTCTTAAAAGAGTTAAAAAACAGTGTTACAACCATTTTTATTGATGAAGCACATCATACAGAAGCAACTTCTTGGAATCGTTTAAGAGATAATTTTTCAGACAAAAGAGTAATTCAATTCACCGCAACGCCATTTAGAAATGACAATAAAAAAATTGGCGGGAGAATCATTTACAATTATCCCTTAAGAAAGGCACAGTTGGAAGGATACTTCAAGCCGATTAATTTTAGAAAAATATACGAATATTCAACTTCTAACAAAGACATCGCATTAGCAGAGAAAGGAGTTGAACAGTTACGATTAGACAAACAAACATTTCAACATATACTGCTTGCAAGAGTTGGAACAAAAGACAGAGCAGATTCAGTATTTGAAATATATAATCAATATTCTCCTGAATTTCGAGTTGTCAAAATTCATTCAGGAATGGGAGTACGAGAGAAACGAGAAATCCAATCTCGAATCGTAAACCGTGAAATTGATATAATTGTTTGTGTCGATATGCTTGGTGAAGGCTTTGATTTACCTAATTTAAAAATTGCTGTATTTCACGATATAAGGCAAAGCCTTCCTATTACACTTCAATTCATTGGTCGATTTACAAGAACTAGATATGATGAAGAACTTGGGAACGCAACCATAATCGCAAATCTTGCAGACTTAGAAGTTAGTGATGAACTTGATGCTTTGTATGCAAGAGACCCGGATTGGAATGCTATATTACCGTTGTTAAGTGAAAACAGAACCCAAAGAGAAATAGATATATACAATTTCATTCAAGGATTTCGTGACAGTGAAGATTTTCCAATTACTGTACAAAGTATCAAACCTGCTTTAAGTACGGTTGTTTTTAAGAATAATACAGACACTTGGTTTCCGACCAATTACCTAAAAGGTTTTTCAAGTCCTGAATCTTATGAATTTATAAGGCATAACTACAATCCTGATGAAAAAATATTAGTAATTGTTACAGTAAAGAAACTTCAAGCAGATTGGATTAATAATGAAAGTATCACAGACTTACTTTGGAATTATTATGTAGTTTATTGGGATACGCAAAGAAATCTTCTATTTATACATAGTTCAGATAATTCTAGCTTACATATTGACTTGGCTAAATCAATAATTAGCGATAATGCCGAATTAATTACTGGCGATAATGGCGGTAAAATATTCAGAGTATTAAGTGGAATAAACAGGTTCAAATTACAAAACGTAGGCTTAACTGAGATCATTGGAAAGTTTATTCGATTCGTAATGAGAGTAGGCTCAGATATAGAACAAGCTTTGACACAAGCTTCAATCAATAGAGCGAAAAAGGCAATGATTTTTGGTGCTGGTTTTGAAAATGGTGAAGAAGTTTCAATTGGCTGTTCTTACAAAGGCAGGATATGGAGTAGACGAAAAAATGATATTCCAACATTAATAAAATGGTTTAATCAAATTGGAAGTAAAATTATTGATGAGAATATTGATGCCGAAGAAGTATTAAAAGGGGCATTAGTCGCTAAACCCTTATCAGAGAGACCCAATATAATACCTTATCTTATTGATTGGAATGAAAACGTGTATAAGCAAAGCGAGACCAGATATGTTTTTACGATTGATGGCGTCAATTATGAACTTTACAATATAAATCTTGTGCTAGTCAACCCTTCTGAAACTGGAAACATCAGAATAGGTATTGAATACAACGGAAGCAATGTTATTGAATTTGAACAGGAGTTTTATACAGACAGC
>DAOLFJ010000193.1:0-8637 GCA_035326365.1 Saprospiraceae bacterium
ATCTGATACAAAAGTAAGATAATTATATTAAATATAGTGTTAATAGATAAAAAAAATGAATGATAAAAATAAATGAAGTAAAATCTATAGTCCATAATGCTTATAGAGTGCACGCTGATATGGTATACGATACTACATATTTTACATTTAAACATTGTCCATTAGTCAAAGAGAACAAAGACTGATGAGTAATATGTTACTAGCACTTGTCCGAAAAGTCCTTAACCTTTAAAGCGTTTATTTGCTGTAAAGCCTATAAAATGACAGCTACAAATGAATCTTAATAAAATTATTTTGTAGCTAGGTGTACTACTTAATGCCATGCATATGAGCCATTTCTTGTAGCTCAAGTAAGTTTCTAACTCCTAATTTTTCGAATATTCTAAACTTGTATGTTCCCACAGTAGAAGAATGCAGATGCGTCACATTGCAGATTTCCTTGCTACCTCTACCGTGTAAGAAGTAACTCATAATCTCAAATTCTCTAGCTGTTAGTTTGTCAAAACCATTATTGGATTTATTGCCTTTTATGACATCTTGGGTAAACAATTTGGATAAGAAAGCAGATACATACGTTTCACCATTCAGCACAGTGGATACGGCCGTGATAAAATCCTCATTGCTCGCTTGTTTGCTGACAAAACCTAAAGCACCAAGTTTTAAGAACCTTTTTGCATAAAGTTCTTCAGAGCTCATACTAAACATTAAAATTTTTTGCTTTGGCTGAGCCATCAATACAAGGCCGATAAGCTGATAGGTATCTGTATCAGGTAGATTGACATCCATAATGATAAGATCAAAATGTTGTTTCTTTAGCATATTGATGCAGTCATTTCCGTTTTTACAGCTCAGAAAATCATACTGTAGTCCAGCTGCTTGCATGATCAATTGAATACCGCTGAAGACAATTTGGTGGTCATCCACCACTAAAATTTTGTGTAAATCGTTCATAAAGGTGTAATGTGTGTATGTGTAAAGTAATTGTAATAATTCCTGTAATAAATAATTTATCAGTTTGTAAGAATGTAATACAAATATAAGACATGTTTAATTAGCAATAGACACAATTTTGTATTAATTTTATGTAGTATTATTCCTACATTTTATATAATTCACTTTTCAAATACCCTTTACTGTGACTTCCCTAGTTAGAAACAACATGCGAAATACGGACATAATAATTTATAATAAATTCATTTAATACTTATTATACATATATAAATATAGTATATAAATTAGAAAATCATTAATTTACTCAAAAAAAGTACATCTAAATTCTTTAAAAGAATTAAATATCAAATATATGTTTTATAGCTACAAGCGATTTACAATAGAAAATATTACTACATTTAAATAAATTCTTATGTCATTTGTGTGGTCAAAACCATTATGTCTTTATTTACATCTTTAATAGAAGTGTAGTTTGCGCAGGTTATTATTTACACAATATACATGCACCTTAAAAATAGATCATTTGTCATTAGTTTACGACAAGATTAATACTATTACTATGTTTATGTTAATCACAAAAATATTAGATTATCAAATAAATATATTTAAATAATTAAGGATAAATGTATTTTGATAAAAAGGATGTCATTAAAATTGTAATCAAAAAACTAAAGTTTATGGCGTCAGCAAGGATTATTTTGAAATCAGCTTCATAAGATATTGATTATAAGGCAATAAAAATTTAAACATACTATATAATACGCTTTCATTTCCTTCTTTTGTAAAAATAAAAAAGAGCCCTCACTCTTATGAAAAAGGGCCCCTCAATTATGAAAGCGTTATTCTTGTATAAAAAAAAGATTCAGGTATAATTCTAGTTGAATCAATAGAAATTGTAACTGAGTCTCAATCTTATTATTGGTTTAATTTCCGTTTACTTGGATTGAAGCTGTACCACATTTTGGCGTATCACACGGTGGATCAGCTGGTTCACAATTATCTGGAGATACTATATCTACAAAATTTGAGCATCCAGGTATTACTGCATCAGTCAATGTTATTCTAAATGTTGCTCCAGAACCAGCGGTTCCGTTACCTAAAGTAAAGTAAGTACCTACGCCATAATTTCCAGAAGTAGGCATTATAGTGGTGCCTCCATTCACACTTACATTGTAAGTAGATAATAAAGGATTTAAGTTAGACGCAAGAATACCTACTCTCAATCTATTATCTGTGATCAATCCAGGTGTACTATTATCTAGACACTCAAGATTTTGAACAGTAATGGTATTGATAACACAGCATGATCCAGTCACCGTCACTGTAGCTACTGACTCATCATCCGTGCATGGCGCAATACCTGTCACTAAATATCTAAAAGTAGAACTTGTCGCACCTGTAGTCAGTGCATAAGTGCCTGCCCCTGCATTAAAGTTTCCACCTGTACCTGTGAGTCTAGACCAAGTACCGCCAGCTTGTTCGCCAGAGATAAGGTCGAATAGATTAATGACGATGATACCTCCTTCACATCCTTCAGCACTACCGTCAGCACCTGCATTTGTTTGTGGATTGATGTTTATAGTAACTGTTTCAGACTTAATTTCACACTCATTGCCTCCTACCGTATATCTGAATATAGATGTTGTGGCACCTGGCTGAGGCGTAAATGTCCCGTTTACTGTGCTGAATATACCTCCTGACCCTGATTCTCTTGTCCATGTACCACCAGTATCTTCACCTGAAAGCAAACTAAATAGGTTTATTATAGTAGTGGAGTTATCGCAAATCGTAGTAGAAGTCCCTGTACCTGGCTGTGGGCAGTAGATAAATCCGAAATCGTAAGTATGATTATTTTCTCCAGGCTGACCTGTAGTTATGTTAATTTTAGCGATTCCAGCAGTAATACTTGCATCATTATCGGCATAGTCTGACAAACCCGAGCCAACCTGATTAGAAGCAGTCAGGACATGGTTTTGTAATGGAGTAGCATTTACCCCTTGATTGTTAAACTGTGTAGATGATATTCTGATCATATAATTGGTGTATGGAAGTGGACCAGGATACCCATTACCAGCAGGATCTGTAACATTACTGGCATTAAAATAATATCCACCTTGAGCATCAGTGATCGATGTACCTATCACATTGCCACCTGCATCCAATAACTGTACGATGACTCCTGCTATCGGAGGTTCATTTCCGTCTTGAATTCCATCTCTATCTAAATCTCTCCAAACATAATTACCGATCTCAATTATGGGAAGATCTGGAACTACTTCTATATCACCAATACCGGCTGCCTTACCAAAAGAACCAGTAACGCCACCATCTGGATTGTAATATATGGTATATCCTGCAGTACGATTTCCTGTATTATTATCAAATCTCACTGTTCCACCTGACCAAATTTGTACAGGGTCCATATAGGTTGCTAAAATATTATCCGAGTCAGATGTCCTGTGCACAGAAAGACCACCATTGACAGGTTCTGGATGATGCAAATCATCTTTATAATATTCTGGATCAAACTGAAAACTGTAGGTACATGCTGGTGTGTTAGGATCACGTACAGCTTGTAAGATATCACCGACATTTGCGATGCTAAAAAATCCATTTCCATCAAGGTCATGGTTTGCCCATCCTGCCTGGTGACCTCTTCTGTCTACCATACCAATGATCATATTGCCTTTGCCATCAAATTCAATATCTGTGATAAGAGGGAAGCCAGCTCCCTCGAAATAACCAACCCACTCATTGGTCCACGGTACCCATCTATTGGCAGTAGAATTTCGGTAATTAAGCGGAAAGTCTATCACAGGTACAGGATTAAATGCTTGCGTGGCAATATCAAATTCATAAATGTATCCTCGCATATCATTCTCAGTACCTATCGTATTTCCTGCTAGATCTGCACCATTACAAATAGTGCCTACAAAAACCTTACCTCTAGTCACCTTGATCCCCCAAGGAATATGTTGCCCTGAATTTCCAGAACAAGGATCAGGTGTAGCAAAACCTTTGACCTTAGTACCTACGTCTGCTAAGACTGGTTTTACAGGGTTAAATGGGTCTACTAAATCTATTTGGTATAGCTTTTTGTCATAAAGATTGACTACATATAGCCATTTACCATCTTCTGAAACATCAAGGTCACCAAAAGATACCCTACCTACTTGTTCCCAAGCGGCAGCATCTTGACTAGGTGCAAATCTATCACTTGTAAGACCTCTCTGTGGATTGGTACCAATGACGGGACTGAAATTAACTTTATTGGACGATACCAATGAGTTTGTATAAACTCCTGACTCATTGCTCGTAGGAATATTTAGATCGGTATCAAAATCTAACCAACTATAATTAGCTCCTGTACTATAAGCATCTACATCTATCATATAAATACCACCTCCTCCTAATGGTCCGAGTCCTGCATGCCTTTTCACTACTGAAGCAGCAAACATTTTTCTGGCTTGACGAGACAAACCAATGCCCCATACTGGTCCTACCTGACTATTCAATCCTACAATATCGTGTGGAGGACCCGTCGCACCAGGGACGCCTGAATTGGAGCCATCACCACTATCCAAATAATTCATACCTACTAGCGACTCAGCACCACCAGAAGAACCACCAGGTATCAATGGATCACCATTGACAAAACAAGACGTAAATACTTGTGGATCAGCAGTAATTGAGTAATCTGCAGGGTAAGAAATAATAAAATTGTATGTACCTGGCCCAGTAGCAAATTGCACTGCTGTACCATAGGTATTACCATTGGCAGCACTAAAATCTTGCGTGGGGCTCAGATTACAGAATCCATTGGGGATTTCAAATTCGATCCTTACTGGATAAGCAGGTGGATTGTAGGAATATGTACCATCAGATGCAGTGGTGGCACTACCTACAAATGCATCTTTAGATGGTAATGCAGCATTGCTATAAAATTTCACCAGAATATTGCCTCTACCAGGCTCACCGCCTTGTTGTATACCATCACCATTATAATCCCTAAAGGCTAAACCCGTGATTTGGGACTGAACCGCAATGGAAACAAACATTAAAAATAAAACTATAATCTTAGCTTTCATAAAGAATATATTTAAAAAATGAGAAAAATCATATTTATATCACAGCAATGTGTGACATTCAGGATTCTAATCTCATTCTTTAACTAGAAGTAAGTTGGTATAGGTCTAGCAAATGATATCGCAAAGATCACATTATCGTTAGTTGTTATATATAAATATACATTTAAATGTTAGTAGTATTTTTACTACTATTTGTTTTTATCATTTTTTATCTTATATATTATTCCTACATTGAGCCGTCAAATAACCCAGTGCATTGAAGGCTTACAACTATTTATATATCAATATCGCAGTTTTATTTCTAAGCTTTATAAACTGCAAAGCTCAACAAGCACAGGTATTTCTATATACGACCAATGATGGATTGCCTCAAAACTCTATCACTAACCTCATGTTTGATAAAGATGATCGCTTGTGGATCGGTACTAATGGAGGATTGACCGTTTATAATGGACAGAACTTCACACATGCAACTCATAATAAGCTACATCCTAGAATTATGTTTCTATCAAAGGATCGTAATAAAACGATATTTATTGTAGATGGAATAGACAACTTATATGAAGCATCTTCTAATAATACCAAACTAATAAAATTAAATAATAATGAAAATTACATGTCTTGGTATTTTAATGAGACTTTTAACCCAAAGTTTAAAAATTACCATAGTCACTACAGGTATTTAATACTCCTTAAACTAGGGTATAAAAATATAAAGAATTTTTCCAAAAATGGTACATCCTATCTACATGAAGAAATAAACATATTCGAAAATAATAGAGAATACTTTTTGGTAGATAGCACAATGGTAATCCAAAATCTTAATAAAGAGTGGGCATTGCATAGCACTAATGGGTCAGTTCTAAAAGGTAAAACAAAACTTCCGGAAGACATGAATGATTCAGGATTAATTTTCCAATCGGATCATGGCACTTTCTGGTTATACCAGCATACAATCTACCAATTAAAAATTAAAAAAGATAGCATCATAGCTATACCAAAATTACAAAACATCCCATTAAGTAAAAAAGAAAATGCGCTGATAACTGGTCAATATAATGAAACAACAGGTCATTATTACTTTGGTAGCTCAAAATATGGTTTGTACAAATTGATCCCAAATAGTTTTGAAGTATTAAAGCATTCAAATTTATCTGAAGTTCCTATGATCAATGAATATGCGGCTGCTTACTATAGTCAATGTGAATATTATGTCCCTGAAGATATATTTATTGGCAATTATATCAGATTGCATAAGAATGGTATAGGCAGGTTTAACAAAGTACAAGAAATCTATAACCGAGCTCTCAATTACGTGGATCAAAACCAAAACTTATGGTATAGTGATGATAATAAAATCATTGTTGAAAAAAAAGGTGCTGCAAAAAAAAATATACCTATCGGCTTACTGCAAAGAGCTATAACCAATATTTGTCAATATAGTGATAGCACATTTTTTTTTACAAATCCTGATTGCCTATTTAGGATAGATAATCAAAAAGTCAATAAAATTTACAAAAAAGAAGATATCGGCATAAGCAAAAGAGAGTATATCAATTATTTATACAAACCGAATCATGAGACAGATATTTATATTTTGACTACTTCGTGTATTTACAAATTTTCTCCATTTACAGAAAGCTGTCATAAAATCAAAGATCTAAAGGATGCCGAATATAGAATGATGCAAGACATCAAAGATGACTATCAGTTTGTCGGGACCTATGGACAGGGCTATCTTTTGCACCATAAAGGGATATGGACCACAATGCCATTGGACAAAAAAGAACATTTGAGATTTGCACATACAGCTTTAGTAGACAGTCTAGGCTTTGTTTGGATTTCAACTAACAATGGTTTATTCCAAACCAAATTTGAAGATATGGTAGATTATTCTCTCGGAAAAAATCCAGACCTATATTATTATTACTATGACAAGAATGATGGTTTTCTTACTAATGAGTTTAATGGTGGTTGTCAGTCACCAGCGATAAAACTTAGAGATGGTAGATTTAGCTTTAGTTCTATGGATGGACTTGTACAGTTTGATCCTATGAAAATAAAACCATTATTTCCAATTCATACCTTTAAAATAGAAAACATGTGGCTCGATGGTACTCCTATTAGCCCTATTTCTGACAAATTGGTTGTAGATCACCCAATTCAAGAATTAAAATTAAAACTGAGTACAACATTTTATGGGCATCCAGACAATCTTTTATTTGAATATAAAATAGAACATTTACTCGGTCACTGGAAAACAGTAGCATCAGACAACTTTGTAGTCATTCAAAATCTGCCAAAAGGTAATTATGAAGTAACTATAAGAAAAAGAACTGGATTCGGAAATGATTCATTTGATTACATAAAGATAAAAATAACGGTTCAACCATACTTTTATCAAACATGGTGGTTCAAAGTTTTTCTTCTTACATTCGGGGCATTAATGTCATATCTTTTTTCTAGATGGTACAACAGATATACTATTCAAAAAAATAAAGAACTAGAGACACTGATAGAAGAAAAAAATGAAGGTCTTATCCAGTCAAATAAAACACTAAAGGAAAAAATCAAACAAAATGATTTATTCCAATCCATTCTAGTCCATGATATCAAGTCTCCTTTGAGATTTATAGCATCTAATACAAAGATACTTCTAGATTTTTGGGCTACCATAGATGATGATGTAAAAAAGGAAAATCTACTCCATATTCATGAATCTGCATCAAAAATAAGAAGCTTTGTAGAAGAGACACTATTGTGGATACATATCAGAAACGGCGAGCACGAAGCAGAAGCCATGCCATTTAAAATCTATGATTTGCTAAAAGAAAACGCTATTTTGTATAATGAAGATACTAAGATAGTAACAAAAAAAATCATGGTAGATGTCATTTGTGACCCTACACTTACTATTCATTCTGATAGATCCCTCATTTCTACTATAATAAGAAACTTGTTCACTAATAGCATCAAATATACGGATGAAGGGAAAATCACACTTTATGCATACCAAGAAGAAAATGGAAAGGTGTGTATCGGGTGCAAAGACGAAGGTAGAGGACTATCTGATGTAATGGTAGATGCCATACTAAGTGATGACTATAAAGGAAATTCAATAAGAAAAGATAGTTTCAGAATGGGTTATGTCATTATTAAAGAGATAGTGAGACTTCTAAACGCAAAACTTATCATTAAATCTGCCGATGACAAAGGAAGTGATGTATGTATCGAATTTAAAACTTTTTAAACAGGGCTGAATTTGACTATTAAAATTTAATTAACAAAAAGAAGGTAACTTAATAGCTATAATCCCGTAAGGAATTAATGAGAATAATCAAGAATGACCATCCTTGGTATAAGTAGGGTCTGCAATTTGTATGGCCTGCTTTGTAAGCTGATACGAAAGTAAGAGTATAACATATTGTGTTAATAGATGAAAAAAATACCGAAAATTAAAATTTCGCTTTTCATATCGATTAGAAACTAAGCTACAGGGAACTTATACATCATTAGGCTAAAGCTTCTGAAGACTGATTTGCGATTAAACCCAAATAAGTTATTAGAACTTCGTCATGAAAGTCAAAAGTCCAATAAA
>DAOLFJ010000552.1:0-1812 GCA_035326365.1 Saprospiraceae bacterium
AGTTAAATGTTTAATGTGTAACGTGTAAGGTTGAACGTTTAATGTTGAAAATTCTTCCTTTTAACCTTAACCTTAGTCTTAACCTTAACCTTAGTCTTAACCTTAATCACAGCCTTAACCTTAAAGCCATTGTAATCTGTGATTGCAATTTTAAAAATAAATTCAACCTTTAACATATAGTTTCATTCCAATCTACACAATTCAATAATCACGTTCATCAATATCAGCATTCAGCAAATTTCCAGTTCTGCAAATAAGCAATTCAACAATCGTGTGCAGCTTTAGCGGCATCAAGCAATTTAACATTAAATAATACATGGAACAAAATAACGTACCACCTTATCAAGACGATGAGATCACACTCAAAGAACTTATAGAAAAACTTCTAGAGTTTTGGAGAGAGCTTTGGTCCAAAAAATGGTGGATCATCTTGATTACCATTCCATTTTTGGTTTATTTCGGCTACAAAGCCAAGACTAGCGTAATCACCTACACTGCGGCTCTCACTTATACTTTGAGTGATGGAAGTGGCGGTGGAGGCGGATTGTCTGGTATATTGGGTTCCTTCGGTTTGGGCAAAGGAGGTAAGGTGAATTTGGATAGAATTGTAGAGTTATCGAAATCAAGGAATATCATTCAGAAAGTTCTTTTTACTAAAGTAGTTATAGATACTTTAGGTGATACACCTGATTATATTGCCAATCATCTTTTGACCTTATATGAACTGGACAAAGAATGGACTAATGAGAATAAAGATTGGACAGGTTTTAGATTTAAATCTGACAGTATAAAAGGATTTAGTAGTGATGAGTTATCAGCCCTAAAAAAATTGCATGGCAAAGTTGTAGGGGGCAAAGATATTAAAGACCCAATTTTCTCAAATGGATTTAATGAAGATACAGGCATTTTGGCAATGTCATCTAATACAGTAAATGAAGATTTATCTATCACAATTTGTAATGAAGTCTACAAACAGCTTAAAAAGTATTACGAGCTGAGCAGCACCAAAGGTGGACAAAACACCTTTAAATTTGTAGAAGCAAAAAAAGACTCTATCCTCAGTTTGTTAAAAACCAAAAAATATCAATTAGCAAAATTTGAAGATTCTCATAGAGGACTCACGGATCCTACAATGTTGGTACAAAAAAGTATGATCGAAACAGAAATTCAAAAATTGACATTAATGTATGGTGAGGTCACTAAAAATTATGAAATCGCTGACTTCTCCCTAGAAACAAGCACACCAGATATTACCATCATTGACGAACCCTTGCCACCATTAGAACCCAATGCCATGTCCCTTTTGATAGAATTAATCAAAGGTGGTTTATTAGGTGGACTTCTTGCAGCAGGATTTTTTATTGCAAGGAAGATTGTCAAGGATGCAATGGCGTAGATGGGATGGTTTGATCCTTTAAAGTTTAATGTTGAACTGTTTAATTTTTTATATTACACCGGCAAGATGCCGAAAGATACAACATCGTAGCTAGGAAGCTACGACGAACGGCGATTCACTCATTCATTCATCAGATCACTGATCACAACATCACCACATAAAAAAATGTCTTATTTCGCACACGAATCTTCCTATATCGATGAAGGATGTACCATAGGTGAAGGCACAAAAATATGGCATTTCAGTCACATCATGCCGAACTGTACATTAGGCAAAAACTGTAATATCGGGCAGAATGTAGTGATCTCTCCTGATGTTGTACTAGGTGATAATGTCAAAGTACAAAACAATGTATCCATTTATACAGGTGTAACTTGTGATGATGATGTGTTTTTGGGTCCATCATGTGTTTTTAC
>DAOLFJ010000194.1:0-8632 GCA_035326365.1 Saprospiraceae bacterium
GATACTCTCATAGGCTGATGCCATACCAATGAGACTGAGTTTCTGCATTTGCTGTAAGGTTGCTTGTGTATTCATTTTTATAAAATATTTGGTGTTAATAATTATTTTGTCAGATTCGTTAATTTATAAATGTAGGGTTGTTTGTGCGTAATATACAGCCCCACGAAGATTGTCATGAGTTGGTATTTTGTGCTTTGATATGTTTTGATTTTCTGTTTGTAGTTCTATTTCTATTTTGTCCATATTGTTTTGGAGGATATTGAGGAGGATTCCATAATTAACCCGATGGCCTGTTGCAGCCCTTTGCGCAGCATTCTCCAGCCTTTGCGCTCCATATGTGTCTGATAGTCTTAAGACACCTACACAACCTCTGTAGGTCTGCTCTACTATATGTTTTGAGTCAAGGATGGTTTGCATAGCCCATAAGGTATGATGCCCGATCTGTGCTGCTTTGTTTTTAAAATATACGGCATCCCATCCTTTCTGTTCTTTATACTGGACGTGCTTTTCTGGCATGTGTGCATCCATTGTGGAGTAAGCGTGCGCTCTATGATCTCTTTTATGTATGGCTATTCGCTCTGTACCACAGTAGATCTCTACTTTTTGATTAGTATAGATGATATGAGTTTGTTTGCCTATATACTGATATGGAACGCTGTATTGATGACTATTTTCACCTAGAATTACATGATAGTTTCTTTGTACTTTTGCTAGTGTCTCCTTCGTTACTTCAAACATTGATGGCGGCAATGGTCGCAACGATGGCTTCTCATCTCTCTCAAATCGCTCCTTCCTAGAGTATGGTTTACCCTGCATTTTCTTATTATTGAGCTCATCTAGCTGTCTTCGGAATGCAGCATTAAGCTCGTCTAATGAATGAAAAATATCGTCTCTAAGTGGTGCATATATCTGATTGTATACAATACTCACATGGCGTTCTACATTGGCCTTGTCCTTTGGTTTGCCTACTCTGGTGGCATCAAGTTCCATGGTGTAATACGATCCCATCTGGCTACAAAAATCCGTAAACTTCGGTTCATACCTACTTGCCTTCGATACGTAGCTCTTTAGGTTGTCGCTCGTTAATACAGATGGTGTCCCACCTATATACTTCAGCGCTTCATTAATGGCAATAACAAAATCCGATTGCTTCTGACTAGGCACTGCATATACATGTGTAAATGATGAGTACGGGAGTGTGCAAACTAGTACTTCACAGTGGTGTACTTCACCTGTCCTGGCATCTACCCAATGTGCTTTTCTACCTGCAAAATCCACCATCATACGATACCCTGCTTTATGATCTATACGTAACGTGGCATCGCTGACAGCGCGAAGCTCTTTAAGTTTGCGACAAAATCTACTATAACTATAACCCGTTGGATAGTCGGAAATATACTGCTTGTAGATCAATTCCCTAGTCACGCCCGTGCGACCTAACTCGTTTACTATCCATGGAAGTCTTTGCTTTAAATCGGCACTCCTTTCCAGTATAATATCATTCTTTAATGGTTGGATGTAAAAAAGGTGATGAAATGTATCATCTGAGATCTCTTCTAATTGAGAAAACACTAATCCTGATGTTTTAAAGATGGTAAGATACTTCTTGACCGTATTCTTCGAAACCTTATGTATACGAGCAGTCTTTTTTATCGGCTCTCCTTCCGATAGGTCTTTTAATATTGATTTTACTTGATTCATTCTTGTGGGTTTAAATGCCATGTCCATTTTATTTTCTTAAAAATTGAACACAACGTAATTTAAATTATCCACTTCTATTCTGGCTTTGACCTAACAACTAATCTTAAATAATTAGGGGGTCAACTTGCCGCCATTTAAGGGGTCAGCATAAACGCCATTCAGGGGGTCAGCTTCGTAGGAATATACAATAAAAGTAATCGCAATAATCTAGCTTAAATTGATCAGCACATGTAGGTGCAATATCGAGAGCGAATACGCTATTTGATATTCTAAACTTTACAACATGATCATGGTGTGCTATTATATTGCCGTAAAAATCTGTCGTACATGATGTTTCAGATGATGTGATGGATTCTTCACCATAAAAACTTGCAATCATTTCATAAAATTCACCTAAATACTTTACCGCTACATCTTTTTCAGTTTGAAAATGGAGCGCCTCATTATCCAAAATATTTTCTATAGTAGCTATGTCTCGATTGCAGATGGCTATAATTAGAGATTGGCGTGCACTATTCATCTATTGTTATATTATAAGTATTGGCAAAGCACCATTTAAAATTTATGGAAGTGACAGTTTGACTGGTTGTTTAATACTACCGTAAGTATTCCATATTGATTTTGAATAAAATATATTAAAACCTTCTAAAAATATTCCATCAGAAATCATCATTTTTATTATTCGGTACATTTAATCTTGGTTAACATTCTGTTTACTTCCTAAAGCTTTAAATACTTTTTAACAATCTGCACAAATTTTAATAAGGGATTGTAAATTTACACATTGGATAATTAGAACATCCCCAGAAAGGTTCATTTGTTGATTGTTTTACCCGAATGGTCATCTTTGTGCCATCCTTACACTCATTACATTCAGGCTTTTCATCATTATGCATTTTCTCTTCAATATCTAATTCTTTTATAAATTTTGATGGGTTATTTATATCAGCAAATAAAAACAAATATTCTTTTGTTCTTGTCATAGCGACATAAAAAAGTCTTCTTTCCTCTCCATTTGGAAACTGATCAGCTTCAGACAAGACAGTTTTTAAAACCGCATCATCATTTAATTCGCTGGGGAATCCGTATTTTCCATTATTACACCCAAGAACGATCACAAAATCAGCCCCTAAACCTTTTGATTTATGAACGGTAAGTTTTGTTATTTTTAATTTAGGATATTTTTTATAAATCAAAGTATCTTGAATTTTTGAACAGGAAAAGTCATCAGATTCAATTATATTAGTGAAGGAATTTTGATATCTCCCAAGTATTAGAATAGACTTTTCTTTTCCATCTGCCAAATAATTTATTTTTTCAAATGCTTTTTTTAACTCTTCTATCTCATTTGAATAATAAACAATTTCAAAAGTAGGTATTTCAACATTTTTTTTGGACTTAAGATTCTTGGTTAATTGATTTTGGTTTTTCAAAACGAAGTTACTTGATAATTCTATAATTGAATTGTCAAATCTGTAGGTTGTTTCTATCTCAGAAATATGTGCTTTACCAAAATATGGTTCGAAGTTTGTAAATAGGGAAATATCACTACCTGCAAACCTGTATATTGACTGCCAATCATCACCTACACAAAATAATTTACAGTTTTCATTAAGTGATCTTAGGCTCTTAATTAATAAGCCTCGATTTATGGATGTATCCTGAAATTCATCTATGATAATATAATCATATGATTTAAAATATCTTTTTTGATCTATATGATCTATAGCTCTATTTATCATATCACTAAAATCTATAAAATTACTGCCAAGAAAATCTGAATACATGGCATATATAGGTTTAAAAACATCCAAAAATTTATCAAATCTTAGCTTTTCATTAAAATCTAAGTCCCCTGACTTTCTTTCAACATCTTCAAGAGTTTGTCTACTTTGTTTCAACAAAGTAAGGTATGTTTGTAGCAGATCTGAAAATTTCCTTAACTCTGGTTTGTAATACTTTTTAATAATCTCATCTACCTCTTCTAAAGGTTTGGGATTAAATTTAACACCTTGATTTTCAAGTTTTATTTTTAAATTTTCTTTAAGTACACCTCTTGACTTTTCATATGAATAGCTTTCGATTAACAAAGTATTATGTTTACAATGAATTTCTCTTTTCCATTTTGCAGCTTCAAAATATGATTTCTTTTTTTTAATATCCGACCTAAACCAATCAGGTACATTTCCCTGTTCATCAATAAATGCGAAATGCTCAATATAAATATCATAATCGGGTAAATAAAAATCTGGTCTATATTGAATATAATCTTCATCAGCTAAATTAATTGAATAAGGTTTTTCATATTCATATTTAATATTATTCAAATGGAGAAAATTTGCTATCTCGACTTCTTCTTGACTCTTAAGTTGCTCTTTAAATAAACTAACTGTTCCTTTTGTTGATACTTCGATACTTTTAAATGATAAGTTATTTTCCTTAATATAAAGAATATACTCCCCTTGATTTTTAAACTCTGTTAGTGGTTTATACAATTTTAAATAATATGCAAAATACTCTTGCAACACACTTTGATACTCAGGTTGACTTGATAATCCAATGAAGCAGTCATTTAAAAATTTCCTAATTTCACCATCGTCTCTCAAACTTGGTCTAGCTGACCCTTCTGCCTTTCCTATGATATTTAAACCTAAGCTATTAAAAGTTCGTACTTCTATATCAATTCCCATTTTCTTTACAACTCGGTCCTCCATTTCTTCCATTGCTTTTCTTGTAAAAGTAATAAGTAGAATGTTGTCTGGTGAAATCCTTTTTCGTTTTGTTAGATATTTTACCTTTCCTGCAATAGTCATAGTTTTACCAGATCCGGCACCTGCCACTACCAAATTATTATCTTCATCTGTTATAATGCACTTTCTTTGTTGTTCATCTAATGAAACACCGGCTATGTCATTAAATAAACCTTCACATTTTTTAATTTCCTTGTTAATGTAAATACTATTAAATGTTGCAATTACATCTTCTGGTTTCGTCAAAATCTTTTCCACATCTTTGACATATTTGGGTAAGTATTTGTTGCCATACTTTTGGACAAATGGGTTTTCAAAAATTATGCTATTGAAAGTATGATTTACTGAAGAATTTTCCTCCCGCCATTTTAGAAAATCAGAATTCGCAATATAATGATTTTGGTTATTGAATTTTTGGTCGAAATTTTCAAGGGCCATCTCAAAATTCTGTCTTGCTTTTGCAAATGGAATAATCCATTGATTTCTAAATTCTAAAACAATCTCTTTTGACAAATCTTTATCACAAGATTCCAATATTAAATCCCAACTGAGTTTATTTCCGAAACTTTGAACCACAGATAAATCTTGATAAATTGATGCATTTCTGCTTAATAGAGACCAATCCCATTGATTTTCGAAGTGAGTCAAAACATTAATATTCTTAACTAATCTTTTGCTGTTTGTTAAAGTACTCCAATTTATATTTTGTTTATACTTTTCAATATTAGCGATGTCTAAGTGAAATCTGGTGTCATTAATTATTTCGTCCCATACCAATGACTTATCAAATTTTAGCAAAATTTCATCGAGAAAAGGAAGGTGTTTATTAAGTTTTAAAATACACCATATCCATTCATTGGGGAATTTTAATGATAAATTAATGATGGTATCTACTTGTTCTTTCAGATTCATTAAATCCCATTCGATTTTTGATAAAAAAGTTGTGACTCTTTTATCAGTAGCAAAAGCTAACCAATCCAATGATTCAGAGTAAGGTAATAATGCCCAGGGATCTAATCCATCCATAGATCCATTTCTTGATAAATTTTGCCAGTTCCATTTATGTGAAAAATTTATAAGTATATTAGTATCTATCTTCAAATTTTCATTTGAAGATAAAACATCCCAATACCAATGGTCGCTATGATTATTTATTACTTCATATTTAAGTAGATTTTCATTAGATGTTGAAGATACATTTTCCCAATTTATAATGTTAAATGTCTCAGATAAAAATTCTGCTGTTACTTGGTCTTCATATTTATCAAAGAAATTTTTTTGATCAATATTTTGGTAACAAATAATGAAAGTATTGGAATTTATTATCTTTTCTCTTTTTTCAATTATAATATTCCAATCTAAACTATCATTAAACTTCTGTAAAATGGAATCATTCTCATAAACTTGAGCTACACCTGAAGCAATCTCCCAATTTATTCTATCTATGTATTTTTTAAGAAATTGTTCATTTATTTTGATGTTCGGATTTATTAACAATTGATCCCAATTTAGTACCTTAGAATCGAGAATTGGGTCACCGAATTCTAAACTTAAAGATGCGGATATCCGATTAACAAATTTTGATATTGATTCATTGTCACAAAATTCAAACAAATTTGATTGATATTTATTAAATAGAGATATATCCCATTTTAAAAACTCATTATCAAAAAATCCAAGATCTTCTTTGCTTATAACATCTTCCCAGTCTTCACTTCCATCCCATTTAAAACGGGTACGGACTACTCTTTCTGTCCAACGTTTTGACTCCCATTTTATAAGATCGTATTCTGCAAAAATGTCGATAATTTCACTTGTAAATTGGATTCTTTCTAAAGATATAGGCTTTATTCTATCTTTATTTGCAAATATGATACCTTTGATATCTATTGAAATTATTTTATTTGGTTCCAAATATGGAAGCAAATGATTAAAGTTGATATATTTATGATATATCTCTATTTCTTGTATTTCTATTGGGAGGAATTCACTTCTCTCAACATTCCAATCAAAATTTTCTTGGTAAGTATGTAGTAAATTATTGTCTATTTTAAATTTTAAATTTTTGGATAAAATACTCCACTGCAAAAGCTCTCTAAAGGTATTAATAAATGCTTCTGTTAAAATCTCATTACCCAGATTGGAAATGATTTTCCAATTCAGCTTTTCCGAATATACTTCTACTAAATCCAATTTTGTCAAAAAAGAGCGATTTTGTGACACTCTATCCCAATCCCAATTATTTAAAAATCCTTGAATCAATTTGTCTGTAAACAGTACGGATGGATTTTGAGATATCAATAACCAATTCCATTTATCAATAAAAGCTAATAAATAGACTTCATCAAATGGAATACTTGAAGCTTGTGACAATAAATCCCAGTCCCATTTTTCGATAAATTCTTCAAGAGTATATGTATCAGGGATAATTCCGGATTGTGAGACCAATTGAAACTTAAGGTTTTTTAGAATCTTTGACTTCTCACTCTCGCTTGAATTTAATCCTTTACTAAACTCTAAATTTTCATCCGAATCAATTAAAGCAATAAGATCAAATTCTTTGGAACTATAATTATAATAAATATTGACAGGGAGAATTGCGGTAAAGTTTTCAATATCAAGTAAAGTAATATTTTCAATAAAACAATATTGGCTTAAATTATTATTAATAACTTCAGGTCTCTGGTTTTCTGTAATTAGTAAATATTCTTCTCTTGATTTGGTTATCTTTAAATCAGAAATTTCTTCCCAATACTTGATGTTACTTAATATCTTAGAAATATTTATATTGTACTGAGAAAAAGAATCTACAAATACTTCAAAAGGATATTTCTCATTACACTTAAACATTTTATTTATAGCTGTCCCTTTTTCACCTAGTAATGTTAACTTATATTTTGATTCACCAATCTCATAAATTTGATGATGATATATCAAATTTTCCACACTGTTTTTCAACAATGCTTCTTCTGAAATATCTTCAATAATTTTTGGTGATACTGCCGAATTGACATTAAAACCTAGTAAATTGCCTAAATCAAATATACCTAGCGAATTATACTTTTTAATAAGACCACAAATTACTTCTTCAATAGCATTTAATTCATTACTCGTAAATACATCTCCAGACAAAAGGTGTTTTTCAAAACTATAAATATAATTTACAGTACCAACCAATTGCTTTTCTTCACCACCTTTTTTATCACCTAAATAATATTCCAAATTGGCCATTAATATAAATTAAGATTTTTGTAATCAATGTAAGTTTCACTGTTAGTTGAATTGTTTTTAATAGTTTCAATAACATTCCGGTAGATTAAATTTGTAGCGAAATGGTCTGAATTTCCCACCACGATAAGTAGTCTCTTTGCCCGTGATAGAGCCACATTGATTCTTTCAGGTGAATTTGCAAATCCAAGCGAATTGTTTTTGGTATATCCATTATTATTTGGATATTCTGAGAAATTTTGAATTTGGTTTTGAAAATCTATTTTTTTATTACTTCTAACTGTCGAAACTATAATAATATTCTTTTCCATACCCTGAAACCTATCTACAGTTTTCAATCTAACATTCAAACCCTGTACCTGATTGAGCATTTGTTTTAAGGCACCTAATTGTTTTGCATAAAAGCTTATTATTCCAATTTCATTTTCCTCGAGCTTATTCTTTGAAATCCAATAATCACTATATTCCTTAAATCCATCTGAATTTTTGATGTAATTCAAAACTCTTCTTATAGCTTCAACCTCACCATCATTCACATAAGAAAATCCGTCTTTTCTTTCTGGTTCGTCCACATTTATCCATAGTGTGTGTATATCAGGAGTTATGAACCCTTCATGGCTGAAGCCATGGTACCTAGATAATGGATGGTTTGTATTGTAATGTAATTCACAATTTTCAATCAATTCTGGTCCTGGATTGAGTCCACCATCTTCTAGATAGAATTGTCGAATAACATTATTGATTTGTGGGTGCATCCTGTATTGCAAATTAAATACACCAATGATTTCTTTTGGTGCATTTGATATCAATTTTTTAAACTGTGATACCTTCATATCAGCCTTCGTTTGCCATTCAAGCGCCAGATTAGTTTCACCTATTTCTTCTAGTGTAGCCTGAAAGCCTTCATCATCAATCTCTTTTAATGTTGGGGGCAACTGTCGATGATCACCTAT
>DAOLFJ010000195.1:0-8598 GCA_035326365.1 Saprospiraceae bacterium
ATCTAATGCAGCCAAACCGTCTATTGGTTCACCTACGACATTAAATACCCTACCTTTGATTTGATCTCCTACTGGCATTGAAATCGGCTCACCCATATCTACTACATCCATACCTCTAGTAAGACCGTCTGTCGAGTCCATTGATACCGCTCTTACGCTATCTTCACCAAGGTGTTGTTGTACCTCAAGGATAAGGATTTCACCATTTTGTCTTTTGACAGACAAAGCGTTAAGGATTTCCGGTAATTTGCTGTTTTCACCTGCAAAACTAACGTCCACTACAGGTCCGATGATTTGTTTTATGTGCCCTATATTAGCCATGATATTAAATAATTTTAGGAATTTTTAGCTATTTTTGAAATTCGCCACAAAGATAAACTTAATTCTTTTAAAATGAAGAATTTATAAATATTTTGATATTCTTTTTTTAAAGAATTATCAAGTTACACCAATAATAATTTTGTTTCATGGTCTAAATATAAAATTCATTGGCTTTAATTCATGCATTTTTTTACATTATTAATCATTTATTTTGTAGTTTAGTTAAGAATAATTTTATCCACGGCTTTGAAAATTTAATCCCACAAATAATATAGTTTGGCCAAGTAATCAATAAAAAAGGAAATATAATTATCTTTGTTTCGAAATATAATTTTACCCTATCCTACTTTTAAAGGATTAGAAGTACATTTTATTAGATTCTTTTTGCTTAACATACAACTTGAAATATCAAAAATGTTTTACGATCTATTTTAAACGTACTCTGTCCAATAAAGCCTGTAAAACAACCTTAATTCTTGCGCAAATTTCAAAATTGACAAATAAAGTTTTCATAAAATGCCACTTAAGCTTTCAAATTTTAAACTGAACATAGTATTTTTTTTCTTCATTTCTTTAATGCCCATAGTCGGACAAACCATTAAAAAAGGTGATCTCGGCATCATCCCTTTGCCAAATAAAATAGTTTTTGGTGATCAGAATGCAGAAATAGAGCTTTTGAAGATCTATATTGGTGAGACAGAAAAGTCATCATTTTATACACATTTATTTTCTGGTATACCCAAAATTAAAGTCGTTGATAGAAAAGAAGCCAATGTGTTTTATGCATTCAAGCCATCACTTGGCAATGAAAATTATATCTTAAATATTGAAAAAGATGACATAAGAATTGAGGCTGGAAGTAATGTCGGTTTACAATATGCATTGATAAGTTTAGTACAAATGGTCCAACATCACGGCTTTCCATTACCTATAGTGACAATAGAAGACAGTCCAAAATTCAGATACCGAGGGATGCATCTAGATGTTGCAAGACACTTTTTCTCGACATCGGATGTCAAGAAATATTTGGACTACATGGCTTATTACAAGTACAATAACTTCCATTGGCATCTTACGGACGATCAAGGTTGGAGAATAGAAATCAAAAAATATCCTAAACTCCAAGAAGTCGGAGCATATAGAAAAGAAACCCTAATTGGACATTACGGTGATCAACCGCATAAGTTTGATGGCATAAAATACGGTGGTTTTTACACCCAAGAAGAAGTTAAAGAAATCTTTGACTACGCCACAGCAAGAAATATCAATGTCATCCCAGAAATAGAAATGCCAGGTCATGCATTAGCTGCGTTATCCGCATATCCAGAACTTGGATGTGAAGAAAAAGTATACGAAGCTGCCACCAAATGGGGCGTTTTTGAAGACGTATTTTGCCCAAATGAAAAAACATTTACTTTTCTTGAAGACGTTATTGATGAAGTCATCACTTTGTTCCCAAGTAAATACATCCATATAGGTGGTGATGAGTGTCCAAAAGATGCATGGAAAAAAAGTGAATTTTGTCAAAAACTGATAAGGAAAAACAAGTTAAAAGACGAACATGAACTACAAAGTTATTTCATCACTCGTATGGAAAAATATGTAAATAGTAAAGGGAAACAAATCATTGGTTGGGACGAAATATTGGAAGGAGGACTTGCGCCCAATGCTACAGTCATGTCTTGGCGAGGAATAGAAGGTGGATTAGAAGCAGCTCGACAAAATCATGATGTCATAATGACGCCAGGGTCACATTGTTATTTTGACCATTATCAGTCTGAAGGAAGTGACGAACCAATAGCGATAGGTGGGTATACAAGTGTCGAAAAAGTTTATCATTGGGAACCGATACCCACTGAACTTGAAGAGAGTAAAAGACAGTATATCATCGGAGGACAAGCTAATGTATGGACAGAATATATTCATAAGTTTAAGGATGTAGAATATATGGCTTTTGCTAGGGGAATTGCTATGTCAGAAGCATTATGGAGTAAGGAAAAAAAATATGCAGACTTTGTACCAAGATATGAAATACACAATGATTATTGGAAAAATAAAGGTGTCAATATTGCCAATCACGTCTACGAACTAAAACCAAAAATATCCGCCGGTGAAGGCAAAGGTGTATCTGTTAGATTTGATATACCAAATGGTAGCAACATTGTTTACACTACTGATAAAAATCAAAAACCCGTCGCTACAAAAGAAAAAATTAAAATTACCACATCAGATACTTATAGTTTTGCAGCGCTGAAAGGAGAAAAAATGGGACAGCCAAAATCAATCATTTTTGATTTGCATAAGGCTACCAATGCCCGTTTGACCTTAGAGTCTAATCCAAGTCCAAAGTATCCTGGTAATGGACCAAGTAGTATTGTAAATGGAGTAATAGGTAGTGACAAAAAATATGGTGGTTCAGAATGGTTGGGTTTCAGTGGTACAGATTGCAATGGTGTTATTGACTTTGGTCAAGTGACCGAAATTAATTCCATAGACTTGAGATTTTTTAAAGTAGAAGGACAGTGGATCTATCTACCAAAAAAAGTAGAAATATTCACTTCTGAAGATGGCGTCAATTATATGTCAAAATATGCCACAACGACCATAAATTCTGATACCAAAATTTGTAAGATGTCTATCGATTTGAAAGGAATCAAAAGTCAATTCCTTAAATTTAATTTTACCAATTTCGGAATGATCCCGGAAGGTGCTCAGGGCGCAGGACACAAAGCATGGTTATTTGTCGATGAAGTTGTGGTGAGGTAATGGGTTTTCTCGTTAAGGTTGAATAGTATCCTGATAGAGACTCATTATTTCATAAAATAAGTTTTATAAGTAAATAAATTAGATATCTAAATTTATGACAAAAAAAATAAACATACCTTCAGAAGGTTTCTACGAAATATTGCTTTACACTACACCGAATGGCAATGTGAAAGTGGAGATTTATTTACAAAATGAAACAATATGGCTAACACAACAGAAAATTGCCGATTTGTTTGGTGTTCAAAGACCTGCTATTACCAAACATCTTAAAAATATTTTCGAAAGTGCAGAATTAAATGAAGAAGTGGTTAGTTCCATTTTGGAACATACCAAGCAACATGGTGAAATCAAAGGAAAAATGTAAGAAACAAAAGTAAAATAGAACAATTTTGACGGATACCGCATTTTAATTTAAAGTAAACTTTAACAAAATTGGGTTTTCACAAAGAAGCACATGCTAAAAAATGAAATATAATCTAAAAGAATACAAATTCAAACAAATGGATGCCTGTATGGATGGAGGTTCAAAGTTTATTGAAGTTATAAATCCAAATAACCAAGTTTTGACAATCTGGTTAATGCAACATATTTCATTAGACTATTATGAAGAAATTTCTAAAATACCAGGAAGGATTTATTTAGATGATTATTTAGTAGAAAAGAGATCTAAAACGGAAAAAGAAGTCATTGATTTTTTACGCACAAAAGTTGTAACTGATTTGGAATTGGACTATTCCAAAGCTATTTTAGATAAAATTTTATGGATAGAGTCGGAAGCCTATGAACATTTATCTCCAAATAAGTTAAAATTATCAGAGGCTAGAAAGAGATTTTTGCAAGAAGAATTAAAAAATGCTAAAACACAAATCAGCTTTCCAAATAAATAACCAAATCAGATTTAGATTAATAAATCACTTCCCTACAATACATCCTTCAATACCGACCACACATTTTCCCTAACAATATACTGCCCCTTGGAATTCGGATGTTTGCCATCTTCGAGATTGAGCGATGGGATAGTTGCTACATTGGCTAGTAGAAAAGGTATCAATGACGCATTATATTCTTTGGCGAGTTTTGGGTAGATGGCGGCGAATTGTCTAGTATAATCGTTGCCCATATTCGGTGGTTCTTCCATACCTGCGAGGACCAATTTAACTGCAGGATTTGAAGCTTTTACTTTATCAAGGATGGCTCTGAGATTACTTTCAGTTTCTTTGAGATCGAGACCACGCAGCACATCATTGGCGCCAAGCTCTAGGACGAAAACATCCACTTTTTGTTTTAGTACCCAATCAATTCTATTTTTTCCACCTGAAGTAGTCTCACCACTGAGACCAGCATTGATGGCTGTATAAGGCAGTTTCAGACTATCCAATCGTTGTTGAATAAGCGCTGGAAATGATTCGTTTTCATCCAGACCATAACCTGCAGTTAGGCTATTTCCAAAAAATAAAATGTATTTTGTGTCGGATTTTTGAGTAGCTCCATGGTCAGAATCAGCAATTTGGTCTTGAATTTCTGTATTATTCCCAACTTGTTGGTCTGCTTCTTGTTTAGACTTACATCCTTGTGTAGCAAAACCAACAAAGACTAGCAACAAAATCGTCTTCAAATTATTTTTTAGTTGGTATAAAGTTATGTTTGAGATCATTTTAATTTCCAAATTTACCATCATTAACCATTATTAACTTAAAAGAGTTTTTCAAAAATTTAAAACCATCATATGTCTCCTATTCTTGAAGTAGATAATCTCACCATGTCTTACCAAAGCGGCAGTAAATCTTTAACTGTTTTGCATGATATAAATATCGTCATCTATGAAGGCGAGACAGTCGCTATCACAGGTCCATCAGGCTCAGGAAAGACAACGCTTTTGGGTCTTTGTGCAGCATTGGACAATCCTACTTCTGGCAATATCAAGCTTTTAAGCAATCTTATAAAACCCCTTTCTGAAGACGAAAGAGCCCAATTAAGGAACAAAAACATTGGTTTCATTTTCCAAAATTTTCAATTACTTCCTAGTCTGACGGCACTTGAAAACGTTATGCTTCCACTAGAACTCCAAGGTATCAATAATGCTGAAGATGATGCTAGAAAATTGTTGGAAAGAGTAGGGCTGAAAGACAGAATGACACATTATCCTACACAATTGTCTGGTGGTGAACAACAAAGAGTGGCGCTAGCAAGAGCATTTATCAATAAGCCAAAAATATTGTTTGCCGACGAACCGACTGGCAATCTAGATGGCGATACTGGCACAACGGTAGAATCACTGATGTTCGATCTCAATAAGGATTTTGGAACGACACTAATCATCGTCACCCACAATCCTGAATTGGCTGCTAAAACAAGTAGAACCATCCAACTCAAGTCAGGTCATATAGTCGCTGACCTACAAAATAATCTTCAAAATAGTTCAAACTAAGCAAATGAAGAGATTGTCTTTTTTGTGGAAAATAGCCATCAGAGATAGTAGAAAAAACAGGTCAAAACTTCTCCTATTCATGTCGTCCATTATCTTGGGTGTGGCAGCATTGGTAGCTATCAATTCATTCAATTATAATCTTCGTAAAGAGATCAATAAAGAAGCGGCCACACTACTTGGAGCTGATCTATCCGCCACAAGCAATAGGCCGATGGATAGCACGATGTTGAATATACTCGACTCATTACCAGGTGAAAAAGCTGAAGAATTAGAGATGATGTCCATGTCTTACATTCCTAAAACGGACGAAACACAGTTTGTCAGACTAAAGGCACTCGAAGGAGATTACCCATTTTATGGTAAAATAAAGACAATACCTGCAGATGCCGCCAAGACATACAAAACAGGCAGATCGGCATTGGTAGATGAAAGCTTGATGATACAACATGATCTGAAAGAAGGAGACGCCATCAAAGTAGGTAAAACAACCTTTGAAATAAAGGGGAAACTCTCAGGAGCAATAGGTAGTGTGGGCGCAATGTCGTCTGTGGCGCCTGTGATTTATATCAATATGTCGGATATCGATAGCACAGGACTTATCCAACCAGGAAGTCTCATCAATTATGCTTACTACTTCAAAGTGCCCGAAACATTGGATATTGACAAATGGAAAGCAGCAAGAAAAACCCAATTTCGATCCGATAATGTAAGGCTTGAAACCATAGAAGACCGCAAAAAAAATCTCAATCAAGCTTTTAGTTTTTTGAATTATTTTCTCAATTTGGTCGCTATTGTTGCCTTGCTTTTGGGTTGTCTTGGTGTCGCTTCTAGTGTATTAATCTATATAAAAAGCAAGACAAATTCCATCGCTTTGCTCCGTTGTTTGGGCATGAAGCCATGGGATGCATTTTTGGTATATTTTATACAAATTACATTTCTCGGTACGATTGGTGTAGTGATAGGTATTATTTTGGGTGTTTTTATTCAGAGTGCGTTGCCCATACTGATGAAAGATTTCCTTCCTGTAAGTGTAGAAATGGCTGTGTCGCCAAGAGCTGTTTTAGAAGGATTGATTGTTGGATTTTTTGTAACAACTTTATTTTCGCTCATTCCACTAGTTTCCATCAGAAATATCAGTCCGCTTCGAACATTAAATGTGTCTCTTGAAGAACAAAGTGAGCAGCGAGATTGGCTAAAATTTGGGCTTTATGGAGCGATCGTTATCGTGCTGATGACCTATCTTTGGATATTGACATCTTCTATTTTGGCTGCCCTAGGCTTTGTAGTAGGCATTATTTTATCTTACCTTTTGCTAAGTGGATTTGCGTACATGGTTGTTAAAATATTGAAAAACAGTATTCCCAAGAGCGCAGGATTCGTAGTAAAACAAGGACTTTCTAATCTGTTTAGACCTGATAATCAGACACAAACTATCATGGTGACGCTAGGCATGGGCACAGCTGTATTGACAACTTTACTGATCTTGCAGAGCATCTTGCTCAACAACGTATCGCTAATGGATAGTGGCAAGCAACCCAATATGATCTTGTATGGAATAGAGACCAATCAAATGTCCGAACTGAAAACACTGACAGAAAGTTATAAGCTGCCTATCCTACAACAAGTGCCTGTGGTGACCATGAAAATAGATGGATGGAAAGGGAAAACCAAAGCACAATGGCTGGCAGATTCCACCATGACTGCAGAACGATGGGCAGTGAATCGGGAAGCAAGAGTGACATACCGAGATACCATATCAGAAGATGAAACACTCGTAGAAGGAAGTCTAAAACCTTACAAAAATCCAAGTGATAGTATTTTTGTTTCGCTAGGAACGACCTTTGCAGAAGCACTAGATGTGAAATTAGGAGATGAGCTTGTTTTTAATGTACAAGGAACCAGAATGGTGACTTATGTAGGTAGTCTTCGGGAGATAGAATTTAGGAATTTGTCCACTAGATTTTTTATCGTTTTTCCTAATGGTATTTTGGAACAAGCCCCACAATTTCAGGTCTTGGTGACCAAAACGCCTGACAATGTGACCATGGCCAATTATCGTGGAGCTGTCGTCAAAGCATTTCCCAATGTATCCGTCATAGATCTCACCACCATTCTTCAATCTGTCAATGACATACTTAAAAAAGTGTCCTTCATCATTCAATTTATGGCGATATTTAGTTTATTGACAGGATTGATTGTATTGATAAGTTCACTAACACTAAGCAAATACCAACGACTGAAAGAGAGTATTTTGCTCAGGACGATAGGTGCATCTCGAGCACAAATCATCAAAATCAATGCGACTGAATATGCGTTTTTGGGCATACTTTCTGCATTGACGGGTGTAGGTATTGCCTTGATTGCCAGCTTTATATTGACCAAAGTCCAGTTAAAACTAGATTTTGACATCTCTTGGTGGATTGTGGCGTCTATTTCTTTTGGATTAGTTTTGGTTACCATCCTCATAGGTATGTTTAATAGTCGTGATGTGGTGAGCAATCCGCCATTGGAAGTTTTGCGGAAGGAGAATGGGTAGGTTGTTATTTAATAATGATAAATCGTTTTATAAATAATGGTTTTTTGTAACAAGTATTATGAATTTGGTGGATGAATAATAATAGCAGGATTTGATGGATGCATTTCTTATGCATTCTTTTTAAGTAAAGCTATCACTATATTAGATTGCAATTTGAATTTGACTCTGCATGGCATAAACACTTCTGTAAACAAACGTATCGCATCCGTTATATATTGATGAAAAGTGAGTGTTGCCTATTTCCTTAACCAAAAAAAAAATGACTGCAAATGTCAAACGAAAGTCAATTTGTTAAAAAGCTACTAATGCTTAACTTTCTAATATCATTCTTAAGCTGTAATTTGCCATACAAATCGCATATAATTCTTCCTAAATCTAATAATAATTTAACTCCTGGTAAATTACGGATAGAAGGTTACTATTATTGTGTGAAAACAATAACTGATTATTGCAAAAGTGTGCTAGCTGGGACTGGTATTCAATGAGTTGAAATATCAAGATATGAGCAAAAATATATTAGTGTCATTGTATTTTACACAAAAGGTCA
>DAOLFJ010000553.1:0-1800 GCA_035326365.1 Saprospiraceae bacterium
AGAATACAAACATTCGTTGGTCATTGCTGCTTTGGGATGGTTGATGATCATTTCGGTCGGTGCTATTCCTTATTTTGTTGTGGCAAGTATAACACCTTTGGATGTCATGCACCAGTTTGTTCCTGTAGGAATGGAATACGAATCAAGTTTGATTAATTTTCGCAATCCACTGCACTGTTTATTTGAAAGTACAAGTGCATTTACAACTACAGGTTTGAGCATGGCATATCACGAACCATCTGTAGGCAAAACAGTGCTTTTTTATCGACATTTTTCACAGTGGGTAGGAGGCGCAGGATTTATAGTGATGGCATTGGCCATTTTTAAACAATTGCCAGGTCAAGGTGCCATGTTTTTATATGGATCCGAAGCAAGTGGTACAAAACTTCGCTCTAACGTGATAGAAACCACACGTGCGATTTGGAAGGTTTATGTAGTCATCACATTTATTGTTTTCATTATTTTATTTATTGGTACTTTAATTATTTTGCCAGAATACCCATTTTCTGAAGCACTTTTTGATGCGGTAAATCATGCTATGGCAGGTCAATCTACGGGTGGATTTAGCACTTTGGATGATAGTATTGCCACTTATAATTCTGCCCAAATGGACTATTTATATCTGTTTCCAATGCTGATTGGTGGGTTTTCATTACCATTTCTTTATCGAGTCATATTTCTCAAAAAGATATCAGAAATATGGTTAGACATACAATCTCGTGCACTTATTATCGCTGCGATTGTTGGAGGTTTCATATTGTCATTATTGTTGTGGTATTCCGATGTAACGCCTGAACCATTTAGAATAGGTATTTTTCAGTTTGTCACTGCATTGACGACTACAGGATGGCAAACTTCCAATATTGGTGCGTGGGATGATATTTCGATCTTATTTATTGTAGCAGGCGCCATGATTGTAGGAGGTTGTGCAGGCGGTACAGTAGGTGGTATTAAAGTTATCAGAGCATTACTCATACAGAAAGGATTAAGATGGCACATCAGTAAGGTCTTTATGTCCAAAAACACCATCAAAGCCGTTAAATTTAATGGGAATCAAATGCTTCCCGCAGAAATGAACGCCGAACTAGCCAAAGCAGGACTCTTTACTCTAATTTATATCCTTTTCGTATTTATATCTACGATAGCTACCTTGTTTTTTATGAGTCCTGATTATTCGCTCGCCGATGCAATATTTGAGTCTGCATCTGCACAGGGTACAGTTGGGCTTTCAACAGGGATCACAGATCCATCTATGTCGCCTATTTTGGAGTCTATATATATCGTACAGATGTGGGCAGGAAGGATAGAGATTATCCCAGTTTTGGTTCTTATTAGAGTCTTATTTTTTGGTACAAAACCACAAGTAATTTAAATTTTTAAATATATTTTATCATGCATATTATCATAGTAGGATCTGGTAAAACCGGAAAACATGTTATCGAGTCTGCTGTAAGGGACAACCAAGATGTGTACGTCATAGAAAAAGACAAAGCTGCTGCTGAGTGGATGGCTTCTCACATGGATTGTGTAGTCATTCATGCGGATGCGACTAGTATAGAAGCACTTAAAGAAGCTAAAGCTGATAAAGCGGATGCCATAGTCGTCACCACTAATGACGATGCCATCAATGCTCTAGTCATATTACTTGCCAAACAATTGGGCATCAAGCGATTGGTAAGTTCAGTCAATAACGAAGATCACTTGCACGTATTCGAACAAATGGGCATTGACACCGTAGAAAGTCCATATAGACTCAATGGTCGATACTTATATCGTGCGGTGTTGGGCCCAAATGTGAAG
>DAOLFJ010000196.1:0-8566 GCA_035326365.1 Saprospiraceae bacterium
CTTATGAACCTGACTTCAAAATAATCTCGTCGTTTAGTTCACTAAACTCTTTAATTCTTTTATCGCCAGAACCATAATCTATTGATTAGCAACTAAGAAAATTTTTAAACATACTCCAAACACTTTGATAATTGTCAAAGTGTCTATTTTATTTTGAATTATTTTTATTCTTCAAAATAGGCAAGATGTCTGAATATACTGCATCGCAGCTAGGAAGCTACGACGAACAAACCGTCTTTTATTCATCACTTCCCTTCATCTTCTCAGCATTTTCTGCTCTTTGAAGAGACTGCACGATTTCTTCGAGATCTCCTTCTACTACTCTATCTAAACTGTAGAGTGTGAGATTGATACGATGATCTGTAAGTCTATTTTGTGGATAGTTATATGTTCTGATTTTATCTGACCTGTCACCTGATCCTACAAGTGATTTTCTTTTGTCTTTTTGCTCCAAATATGATTTTTCTCTAGCCGCTTCCTTAATTTTCACATACAATCTTTGCAAGGCGATCTCTCTGTTTTTGTGTTGGGATCTAGAGTCTGTACTCTCAGCAACTATCCCTGTAGGTAAGTGTGTAAAACGCACGCCCGACTCTGTCTTATTGACGTGTTGTCCACCTGCTCCTTGTGCTCTGAAGGTGTCAGTACGTAGCTCGTCTTTTCGGATATCAATTTCTTCTTCTTCAAATTTTGGCATTACCACCACTGTAGCTGCCGATGTATGCACACGACCTTGAGCTTCCGTTTTAGGAACACGCTGTACACGATGTGCGCCGGATTCAAACTTTAACTTTCCATAGACGTCTGCTCCATAAACCTCTAGGACAATTTTGTTATATCCACCTACAGAACCAGGATTTTCATCGAGCACTTCAGTTTTCCATCCTTGGGTTTCGAAGTATTTGTTGTACATTCGGTATAGATCTCCTGCAAAAATACTCGCCTCGTCACCGCCAGTACCTGATCTGATTTCAAAAATCACATCTTTACTATCTTCAGGATCTTTTGGTATGAGTAAGTATTTTATTTTTTCATCGAGTTCTGTTAGTGTAGGTTGTAAAGTCTCAAGCTCCATTTGAGCCATTTCTTTCATCTCGGGATCTGTGTCTTTGAGCATTTCACGCGCGCTTTCGATATTGGCAGCTGTGAGTTTATACTCTTTAAATGTATCGACAATTTCTGATAAGTCTTTATACTCTTTATTGATTTTGGCAAACTGTTTCATATCAGATAGCACATCTGGATCTGAAAGTTTTTCTTCCAAATAATAGTATCGGTCCTGTATGGCTTCGAGTTTGTCTAACATTGTATTATGAAAATTTGGCGCAAAAGTAATGATTTTTTACTTCTTGTCATTCATTACTACTCAACCAAAAATTATTAACACCTTCTCCTTGTACTAGTACTACGGTCTCAAGATTGAGCAATTCTAACAATGCAATGAATGTAACGATGGCATGAATCCTGTTTTCGAGTGCAAAAAATATATGATCAAACTTCACTTTTTGACCTTTGGGAATTCTAGATAAGATAAAACTTTGTTGATCTTCTATCGTATATCCAAACTTGACAATCTGATGTTTTGGTTTATTAAGATCATCTTCATACCTCTTTATGATTTGCTGGAAAGCTTGTAATAACTTGAACAAACTCAGCGACTCGAGTTCTACATCGATGAGAGCTTTTTCGGCTATTTGTTTTAGTTCAGCTGCAGCATTACCTCTTTCAAATCTGAAATGTCTATTCTCTTCCAAGGCACCCATTTCATCAAGGATAGACTTGTATTTCTTGTATTCAAGGAGTTTTTGTGTGAGTTCTGCACGTGGGTCTATTTCATTTCCTTCTTCATCGATTTCCTTACGTGGTATCAGCATTTTGGCTTTGATACGCATTAGTGTGGCGGCAACAAGGATAAATTCGCTTGCCACGTCGATGTTTAACTTTTCGAGATGTTTTATGTAATCAAGAAAGTCATTAGTGATTGTGGCAATAGGAATATCATTGATATCAAGCTCATCCCGCTCAATAAAAAAAAGCAGCAGGTCAAAGGGACCTTCGAATTGTTGGATTTTAATAGTATAAGACTCCATATTGCAAAGGTATAGAATTTGAATAGAATGTTGGGAATTTTGTTTGGACCTGGTATTGATTTTTACCAAACAAACATTGAAAGCTATTCAGAAATGTCTCCTATCGTTTTAACTTTAGTCAATATTTACACTTAGAACAAAACCTTCACACTCAATCAAAAAATCAATTAAGGATATACAAATAATCATTATTAGTGACAATAACATACTTGTCTTTGCCTAAGCTTCTGATTTTTCTTGGATTAAAATTGACTGGCAAAGACAGCTTTGTGGATGGTTCAAATGTATTGGTCGAAGGGTTAAATTTGCCCATTATTCTGCCTGGATTAGAAGCTGAAGTACCTAATTCTGAAACGTAATCAAAAGAATTACCTACATAAAATATCTTACCATCAGCTCCTATTTCAATATCTCTAATATCACTCATTTGTTCGTTTTGCCCTAGTGGAAACGCATTATATTTTTTACCAGAAGATACAAAAACCATCGAACGCAATTCTGATAATGTCTTTTCTTCTACCAATTTTGACTTAAAGTCATCCAATAAATCACCTATATCTTGTGTCTTATTAAAACTAGCATACGTTTTGAACTTCTTTTTCAATATAGGCAATTGTGATGTTAGAGTCATCATGGACGCAAATGGCATATATCTTGACAGGTAATGATAAAAAATCAAAGGTTCTGTACTTCCATTTCCATCAAAATCGCCTACATACATCTTGACCGGTAAGGAATCTGTTGCGGTCCATTTGTGATTAAGTCCTGTATTGCCAGCAATAATATCAAGTATACCATCACTATTTAAATCTGTAAACGCAAGGGTATTCCATAGTCCAGTTTTATCGGCTACACCATATTCAGTTGTCTTTTCTGTCAGTCCACCTTTGCCATCATTTTCCATAATAACGATGCTCATCCAGTCACCACACATGGCAAGATCGAGATCTTTGTCCCCATCTAAATCTACCCAATGTGCATCGGTCACCATACCATATCTTTCTTTGTAAGCTATGTCCACACCTTGACCATTTAGATTGCGCAATACAAAACTATATGGTGACAATCCATAAGATCCTGGAATAGATCTAGCACCTATAAAAATGTCTTCAAAACCATCCTTGTCATAATCCCCCACAGTTATACAACTTCCATTAGTATGTGGTAGCGATATAGGAATCCTGCGAAATACACCCTTACCATTATTAATGTAAATACGATCTTCCAGCAATTTATCTAATTCATTAAAGTCGCTTCCGCCACTAACTACATAAATGTCCTTATCTCCATCACCGTCAAAATCAATCAGCGCTGCATCTACATCTTCATACTTGGCATCTGTATCAAAATCTGCTGTCTTCTTAATATTAAAAGCACCATTTGCACTTCCCAAAAACAACCTTGCTGCTTGGTTTCTTGCGCCACCTACAAACAAGTCTGAGATTCCGTCACCATTCAAATCTGCGCTTATGATGGCTGGACCTTCATTAGAAAGTCTTTCAGGGATGAGTTTTTCTTTATTCTCATCAAAATATTTATTCTCATCATGTTTTATGGGCAAAACATTGACTGTAGTCGAAACATTATTTTTTGTGTAATCCTGTTTTTTAAATTGGCTTATATCAGGTCTATCAATGATCATTTCCTTATTAATAGCCACATTTGTTATGGATTGTGTATGTCTATCGGACCAAGTAATGACTAAAGAATCCACCTTCGTAAGATTATCTAAACCGAAATGTAACTTGCTACTACTAGAAGACAAAAATCCTCTAGTAGTCTGTAGTTCTTTGGTAATGGTGTACTCGCCACTATACAAAGTTACTTTAGAACCCTTGACGTTCTTATAGGATTCATTTCCCTTTAGATGGACATTTAGGTACGACTTTCCAGAAGTTTTGTTTTGATAAACAAATGCTTTTTCATTGATATTATTAGTCACTATATCAAGATCTCCATCATTGTCCAAATCTGCATAAGCTGCTCCAGTAGAAAATGATGGTTTACCTACAAATGATTCGCTAATATCTGTGTATTCAAGATTGCCTTTGTGTCTGAATAATAAGTTTTTTAAAGGTTCAGAAGGCATGTTTTCTATGAGTTTTTTGGTTCTTTCAGGAGTTACATTTGGATTTTTATTGTCATATTCATTCAAATAATTGATGTAATCTAGATTATTAGGCCTTTTTACGATGCCATTTGTTATAAAAATATCTGCAAACATATTATTGTCAAAATCTTGTAGCAATACAGACCAACTCCAGTCCGTGGCAAATGTTTTGGTCATGAATGCAACATCTGAATAAGTGCCATTTTGCTGATTTATCTGAAAATGATTTCTTGCACTTTGTGGTTGGAAACCGAAGTCTTTTTTGATCATTTTGATTTGATCAGAATCTTCTCCTGCGGAGACTTGGGCAACAGCGGGATCAAAAGGCATCATATCTGTAGAAAAAACATCTGCCCATCCATCATTATTGACATCTGCTATATCTACACCCATACTAAATTGTGTCGTATGGGCTGTGTAACTAGCAATAGATTCTGTAAATGTCTTATCGCCATTATTAATATATAAGTAATCGTTTTCGTGAAAATCATTGCCTACATAAATATCCGCCCATCCATCATTATTGACATCTGCGACGGTGACTCCCAATCCATATCCTAGTGGACTGTTATAAATGCCAGCATTTTTTGTGACATCTACAAACTTTCCTTCTTCTTTAAGTCTATTTTCATAAAATATATCACCAGCGAAAGGATCGTTTTCATTTCGCTTTTCTATAGTGCCATAACTATTGACATTATGAATATTCTGATTGAGTAAATACATATCCAAATCACCATCCTGATCATAATCAAAAAAAGCGGCTTGATTAGAAAACCCTTTAAAATTCAGGCCATATTCTTTGGACATTTCTTTGAATGTACCATCACCTTGATTTAGATAAAGTAAGTTATGTTCGATTTCATTTGCATCAGATGTGGCAACCTTACATACATAAATATCTACAAAACCATCGCCATTCACATCATCCATATTGACACCTGTTGACCATGTATTGTCAGCTCTAATGCCTGCTTTTTGTGTGATATTTTCGAATTGCATGCCACCTTTGTTCAGGTACAATTGATCAGGTGTCTGATTGCCACTAAAGTAAATATCTTCCAGTCCGTCATTGTTAATGTCTCCAATAGCTACACCACCACCATTATAATAGTAGAGGTATGAAATGATATTAAACTTATCATTATCCTTTAGATCATTTGAAAAATCAATACCAGTTTGTTTACTATCCAACGAATCAAAGATACTTTCCGATATGTCATTGGATTTTTCTCCCGTACACCCAAGCAAAGCCAACAGACCAAATAAAACCAACCCAAAAAACTGCTTCATGCTATTTTTTTACTATTTTGAAACTCAATGCCGAGTCATTATTTCTAAACACATGGACTAAATCACTGTCCACAATAAAATCTCTAATCTGTCCTTTTACAGAAAAACCATAATCTTTTGACTTATCTTGGAACAATCCTTTTCCATCATTAACCAAAATATGACCATAAGACGCATCATACCTACCCATTTCTGGCTGAACACCGTATAAATTACCTCCCATCAATAGATCCACAAACCCATCTCCATTGATATCTACAGATTCGATAGCATACATGGGGCTTAACTGAACTTGATAAGGCAATAACACTTTCTTGAATTTAAAATTTCCTTCATTCACCAATATGCATGATGAGAGTTCATTTGCCTGTAAAACTGATGCATTGGAGAGTTGTTGAGAAGAAAAAATGCTGTCAATGGATGCTGTTTTGAAAGATTCAAAGTTTGGATATTTTTTCTTTAATCCAGGTAGTCGCATCATGAGATTATGTCTTAGTGCATATGGATATCCTTTTTTGTCACCATGAACCTTAGTCAAAATTCCTTCAGGTGAGCCATTTTGATCAAAATCACTAAAATATAAATTTATTGGGTAAGTAACATCTGCTTTAAATCTGCTATTGAGACCATGATTCCCGACCACTAGATCAAGGTCACCATCTTTGTCAATATCTACAGCTTTCACAACATTCCACCAACCATGAGTATGATCTTCAAGCTTAATTTTTTCAAAAATTCCAACTTTATTTTTAAAAATACTAATGTCCATAAACTCCCCAACTACAACCAAATCGGAAAAACCATCTTTGTCCAAATCTGCGAATGTGGCATCAGTAATCATACCCATATCTTTTAACGCACTACATTTTGTAGCTGTCGGGTCCTGGAAATTTCCTTTTCCGTCATTAACAAGTATAAATCCTGAACATGAAGCGCCATATTGACCTATTTTAACTCGCTCACCGACGAAAATATCTTGGTCTCCATCATTGTCAATGTCAGCAGTAGCTACAGCGCCAGAGCTAATTTTTGCATCAGCCGAAGGTAGTCGCTGACCTGTAGATGTAAATACACCTTTGCCATCATTGAGCAATACTTCATCATAAAGATACTCTGAATATTCAGTCAACTCTACACCACCACTTAGCATATACACATCTAAATCTCCATCATTATCAGCATCAAAAAGGTGACACTTTGTATGTTCTGCCTCCTTGATTTTTTCAAACACAGGACTTGCAGGACCATCTACAAACTTTCCGTCTTTGGTTTTTAAAAATACTTTTGTCGCAATTCCTTTTGGCCCAGGAATAACAAGATCTGCCAGTCCGTCTCCATTAATATCACCTTTACCTACTTTAGGTCCATGTGTACTCATCATGTGATAATTGAGTCTTTCACGATTAAAGTCCACGTATGGATTTTCTTCATGTCGATAATTTATCAATACTTCTGATTGTAAAGTTGAATTTAATGTTGTCTCATTTGTAGGTTTTTCAATCTTTTGTGCATCTTTTTCTTCTACTTTGATTTGTTGATTCACATTTACATTTTTCAGTGCGCTTACCTTGCCTGATGACCATGTGACGGTAACATCTACAGAAGTGGCAGTACCTAAACCAATGTTGATTCTGCTATCCATACAAGACTGAAACCCACGAGTTGGTTGACTTTCATAAGTCCATGTTTGTTTGCCATTTGTGGCAGTGACTCGAGCACCGACTCCTTTTGGATTTTTGTCCAATCCTAACAATTCAATCTTCAAATATGAATTTTTGACCAATTCGTTTGCTTTGTTTTCATATACGAAACACGGCATATTTACATTATTAACGACAAGATCTAAGTCGCCGTCATTGTCCAAATCTGCGTAAGCGCTACCATTAGAAAAACCTGGTGCTGCCAATCCACTATTCATAAATGGGGCAAAATTACCTTGCCCATTATTTTTGTATGACTGATTCGGAACAGGATTGGATGGGATTATTTCTATCAATTTTTTGTAGTCGACACCTTCGTCCTTCATCACTGATTTCATAAATGATTCATTAGCAATATATTGCAAATAATCTTGATTGGTTAGATCACGATAAATACCATTTGCAATAAATAGGTCTTTATACCCATCATTGTCCATATCAAAAAACAATGCACCCCAACTCCAATCTGATGCCTCTACACCTGCAAATCTAGATATCTCACTAAACGTATTGTTCCCATTATTGAGTTGTAGCGTATTTCGCGTGAATTGATGATAGTAACCATTTGTGACCCCATACTGATACCTATCCCAATCTTCAAAAGTAGTGACCGTCTTCAGTCTTTGATAATCAGATGGAAGCATTTCTGTCACAAAAATATCGCAATTGCCGTCATTATTGATATCTGCAATATCTGCGCCCATAGACGCACCACTGATAGACATCATTTGTTCTGTCAGTTGCTCGCTGAATGTCCCATTTTGCTGATTTATGTACAGATAATCACGTTCAAAAAAATCATTAGAAATATAAATATCTTCCCACCCGTCATTGTTAACATCGCCTACAGTAATACCTAGTCCAAAGCCTATGACACTTCCATAGATACCTGCTTTTTCGCTTACATCTACGAATTTTCCATTTTGATTTTCCATCAATTTGTCACCACCTAAGGCATCACGAACAGGACGCTCATTTTTCTTTAAATTAAAACTTCCAATAGCTTGGAAAGAGTTATTAAGGATATATACATCTAAATCTCCATCCTTATCAAAATCAAAAAATGAAGCATGGGTAGAAAAACCAGGATCATTGAGTCCATACTCAGCCGCAGATTCCGTAAATGTCAGGTCGCCATTATTAATAAAAAGTTCATTTTCTTTATTATCTCCCTTGATATCACCTGAATTACAAACATAAATATCAATGAATCCATCTCCATTTACGTCTGCCATCGAGACACCTGTAGACCATGCACGTTGTCCACCCACACCTGCCTTTAGGGTAATATCTTCAAATTGCCAATTACCTTTATTTAAGAATAATTTATTTTCATTCTGATTGGACACCATATAGACGTCTACAAGATTATC
>DAOLFJ010000197.1:0-8561 GCA_035326365.1 Saprospiraceae bacterium
AAGCTTCCTGCTTATCAGGAGATCAAAAGTATGTATATTAAATAGGTATTTATTGATTGGTAATTTCTAATTATTTGGGTACAAATGGTAAATATAAAATTTATCTAAATGTACCCATAGTTATAAAAAATCAAGGATTATGTTTTTTATTTGATATAAAAGATGTGAATATCGTTTGTCATACTAGGCAATCCACAATTATTTCATAACATACTGTGAATAACGAATATAAAAAATTTGTAATTTAAAATGTATTACTATATTTGCACTTTATTCCTAAAGATGCCGTTTTCTGAAATTAAAAGTAATTTATAAGAATGTTAAGTAGAAGAAATGTGAGAATTAAAGTGATGCAGGTATTGTATGCGCAAAATCGTGACGAATCACTTACATATGAAGCAACAATTAAAGATTATTGGAAAAAGATTGATGACAGTTTTGAATTACTCCTTTTTTCTATTTACAATTTAATTCAGATAACTAGGTCAGCATCTGATGATTTTGAAAAAAGAAAGTCAAAACACTTACCCACTGAAATCGATAAAAAATTTACTCCCAAGTTATGGTCTAATGAGATGATACAAGGGTTAGTAAAAAATAGTTTATTGATCAAAAAGTTTGAAAAAAGTGGCTTTGCACAAAAAGTAGATAAAGATCATTTCAAAACCATCTATTACGAATTTGCCAAAGAAGAAGTCTACAATGAATATGTAGTTAAGGAAACTAACACGGACGAAAATTTAGAAATGTTGCTAGAATTGTTCCGTTTCTGCAGAAAGAATGAGTTATTTAATGAAATCATAGAAGACCATTTTGCCAATTGGGAAGATGATAAATCTCTTATCATTGGAGCAATCAAAAAAGTTCTGAAAGCTTTGCCTTATGACGATGATAAATTTATCATGGAGCATTATCCAGATGAAGATACATCCAAAGATTATGGAGAATATCTATTAAAGAGAACTTTTAACGATGATAAAGCGTTATTAGGGTTGATAGAGCCTGTATTAAAGAATTGGGACGCTGAGAGAGTTGCGATTTTGGACATGATCATGATCAAAATGGCGATTTGCGAGTTTCTTCATTGCCCTACTATTCCGACTAAGGTGACACTGAATGAATATGTCGAATTGGCAAAAAATTACAGTACATCCAAGAGTAAGGAGTTTATTAATGGTGTTTTGGATAAGTTGTCTCAGGATTTGATTAGTACAGGTAAGATAGTAAAAGAAGGTAGAGGTTTATTGGAAGAATAATTTTTTAACACTTTAACCCATATAACATGTCAAACACGAATTTCCCCCGATTTGTGTTACTGTTGAGTCTCTTAGGATTCAGCCTAACACTTAGCTCCCAAGCTAATAAACAAGTAAGTATACTTTATAATACTAAATTAGTTCTTGCAGAAGTTTCTCCAGAGGGGAAAGTACTTCGTATTATTGATGATTCAGCAGATGACCTTAAAGGATATGTGCTAAAAACACAAGATTATACTGCTGTACCCAAAGATGAAACTAAACCAGTTGTAGTAGATAAAGTATTGAATAACAAATACATCTATGCGGATATAGATCCTACGTTGATTTATTTTGAAAAAAATGGTGCTATCTTATCAGATAAGGCCATTGAATCATTAGAATCCACTATTAAATATCTAAAGGCAGATCCTTCACTACGTCTATTAGTACAAACGCTGGATGTTCACGCTGCATCCCCTTTAAACAAAAACAGGGTATCTGCAGTCAAAACATATCTCAAAATAAGGGGTATTGGTGATGAAAATACCGTTTATGAACCATTGAAAGGTGAGACCAACTTAGATGAAGTAAAGATTCAATACATCAAAAAATAATATTTTTTGACTTATCATCTACTTTTATTCTCAAAGATATATATAACATTATATCTTTGTGCCCATGAATGATTTAGTGATAATACTTGATTTTGGGTCACAATATACCCAACTAATAGCTAGACGGTTGCGAGAGTTGAATGTATATTGTGAAATATATCCTTACAATAAATTTCAGGAAACCCCAAACCTGAAAGCAGTGGTACTTTCTGGTAGTCCATTTTCAGTACTTGATGACAATGCACTCGATATAGATTTGAGTCAAATAGTAAATAAATATCCTATTTTGGGTGTTTGTTATGGTGCCCAACTACTATCGCATAAACTAGGTGGTACAGTACTCAAGTCTGAGAAAAGAGAATACGGGAAAGCTACAATGTCAGTTACTAGCCATGACAGGATATTTAAAGATGTATATGATGCTACCCAAGTATGGATGTCTCACGGTGATTCTATAACAAAAGTACCCGATGGCTTCGAAGTGATTGCAAAAACATCGGATATAGTAGCAGCATATAGGTCTTCTGATGATACTTTTGAGCATCCGATTTACTGTCTTCAATTTCACCCTGAAGTAACCCATAGTTTACAAGGCAAGGATATCTTATATAATTTTGTAAATAACGTGGCAGGTGTTAGTTGTACATGGACGCCAGCATCTATGGTACAAGAGACCGTTGCAAAATTAAAAGCACAACTAGGTGACGACCATGTCATGATGGGACTATCAGGTGGTGTAGATTCTACTGTTGCGGCTACACTTATCCACAGGGCGATCGGCGATAGACTTCATTGTGTATTTATGGATAATGGATTGCTCAGAAAAGATGAATTTGAAGAAGTGTTGGTTTCATATGAAGGTATGGGACTAAATATCAAAGGCGTAAGAGCAGCTGATCAATTTCTAGATCAATTAGAAGGAGTTTCTGATCCTGAGGCAAAAAGAAAGATAATCGGTAGAATGTTTATTGAGATTTTTGAAGATGAATCTCATGCATTGCCAGAAGTAAAATGGTTAGGTCAAGGTACAATTTATCCTGATGTCATAGAATCTGTGTCAGTCCATGGCCCATCTGTCACAATCAAATCACACCACAATGTAGGAGGACTTCCTGATATTCTGAAATTACAACTTGTAGAGCCACTACGCATGTTGTTTAAAGATGAAGTCAGAAAAGTCGGCGCCGAACTAGGCGTTCCACCGCATTTGTTAAATCGTCACCCATTCCCAGGTCCAGGATTAGGTATCAGAGTATTGGGTGAGATTACCAGGGAAAAGGTAAGGTTGTGTCAGGAAGCAGATAAGATTTATACTGATAATTTGAAGAAATCGGGATGGTATGACAAAGTTTGGCAAGCGGGAGCCATATTATTGCCGGTACAGTCTGTAGGTGTCATGGGAGATGAACGGACATATGAGTATACAGTAGCTTTAAGGTGTGTCAATTCGATAGATGGAATGACAGCAGAATGGAGTCAACTACCTTATGAATTGCTAGCCACTATCTCCAGCGAAATAATTAATCAGGTAAAAGGAATAAACCGTGTAGTCTATGATATCAGTACAAAACCACCTGCAACTATTGAGTGGGAATAAAATATCTTTTGTAGTATTTTTACTCATCTTAGTATCCTGTGGTACTAACAAAGCTGTCACAAAAAGTGGGACTAAGGATACACCTATAGTTTACGATTCTTCTAAGCCTAAATCTACAACCACAAAAACACCTGATCAAGTAGTATCCCCTGGAGCCACTACCAAAGTCAAGGTAAAAGTGGATACAATAGAGTTAAAATATCCCAAGACTCCTACGCCTCCTATAGTCGTTAAAGCCCAACCACAACAAAGTAATAAGGGTGGATTATCTTTAAAAGATTCTTATAATATTAAATTATTAATACCGCTAAACTCTGATAGTTATAGCCCGAGTGAAGTGGCTCAGTCTCGATTTGTTCATTTTTATGCAGGTGTAATGCGAGCTTTAGAGAAACTAGACGATGAAGGTATAAAGTTTAATATTGAAGTCATCGACACAGAAGAAGGTACTAAGCCTTTAAAAGAGAAAACGAGTGAAATTATAAACGAAGGAACAGATCTTGTGATCGGGCCTTTTGAAAGAGATGATGTCAAAATGATGGCAGAAAAGTGTAAAGAGAAGGGAATTCCTTTGGTATCACCTTGGCAAACTAGTACTAAAATTACAAATGAAAATCCGTATTACATCCAAATGAAGCCCAATCTCAAAGAGCATTTCCTAAAACTTGCTCATAGTACCGCTTCAGAGTTTAAAAAAGGTGAAGTTTTTATCGTTGGGAAGAATAATAAGGAAACAAACTCTTGGATATCCTATTTTCAAGACGCGGCGGCTACATCACTTAATGTAAGTTCAAAAGATTTTTACACACCTTATTATGTGACAGATGACAGTCTTTCTACAGGACCTACAGCATTCAATAGATTGCTTAAGAATCCAAAATTGAAAGCTATTATTTTGCCCAATTATTCATACACTGATGAAGGTTTTGCTTATTCATGTTTAAGGAGGCTCATGGCAGAAAAAGGTGGTAAACAAATTATCGTTTATGGAATGCCCATGTTATTTGAATCAGAAAAAATAGAATTTGAATATTATCACGCACTACAAATGAGAATGGTAATGTCTGATTTTGTAGATGAGAATCAATCAGATATCAGAGCATTCAGACGTGAATTTCTAGATTTATATGGTGAAATTCCGACACAAGATGCAATCAAAGGATACGATTTGATGTTATATATCGGCAGGAATATTTGGAAGTACGGTGTGAATTTTCAAAATTATTTAGAATACGAACCTACCACCTACATGCAAAGTACCTACAATATAAAGAAAGCCAAATCTGACGATTCGCCTACTGCAAGTGATCCCGAAGCTTTTGATTTTTATGAAAATAAACATCTAGATATTATTGAGTTCAAAGGAACCAAATTCCATAGAAGAAATTAGAACCCATGCAACGACCCGTTACTAAAGAAAGAGAGCAGAAATTTCGAGCCACCATTGCAAAAAGACAAAGTGACCTTACTGTTGTACTCGAGAACGTCAATGATCCTCATAACATAGGTGCTGTAATGCGTTCTTGCGATGCAGTGGGTATTAGTGAGATTTACATTGTGTACACAGACGAAAATAGGAATAGAAGTCGAAAATATATTGGCAATAATAGTGCATCTGGTGCAAAGAAGTGGGTTAAAGCTCATTTTTATAATGATTTAGAAAGCTGCTTTGCAGATGTCAGGAAAAAGTATGATAAAATATATGGTACACATTTAGATACTGATTCAGTTTCTTTATTTGAATTAAATATGAATGAAGCAGTAGCCTTGGTATTTGGGAATGAACAAAGAGGTATTTCTGAAAATGCTTTAAAATATCTGGATGGGAATTTTATTATTCCACAACATGGTATGGTACAAAGTCTCAATATCAGTGTAGCTTGTGCTGTCACGCTTTTTGAAGCTTCTAGACAAAGAACATTAGCCCGTAAATATGATCAGCCTTTTGACGACCAAAATACTAAGCACACAGAGATGTATGAAACGTTTTTAGACCAACATTATTTATACGTACCTGATAAATCCGAGTAGAAGCCTTATTTGGTAGTCTTTCGCCTTGGATTAATCGAAAAATTTTATTCTAAAATATATAATGGTTATACATTTGCATAAACTTAATAATAGATGACAATTAATCTTAGGGAACTTTTTGCAGTATCAGATGATATGAATGACAAGGTATTGATCAAATTGCTTACAGCAATTAAAGATGGTCTGCACAAAGAGTTCGATTACATAAAATTTAAACAGTCTTATAAAGGGCTTATTGCCATGGGAATGGACGAAAGTACAGCTGCCAAAAGTGCTTTTATCACCGCGTCTACGATGGGAATTACAAAAGACAAATTGTTGCTCACTGTCCAACACTATAAAAATGTGCTGAATAAAGAGAAAGAGCAATTTGCGCTTGCTTTAAAAAATCAAATAGCAACCAATATAGACGCAAAATCAATGGAGATTAAACGTCTTCATGAGCGTGTAGAAGAAAATAAAAGAAAGATAGCCCAGTTAGAGAAAGAACAAACACTTATTGCTGCAGAGATTCAATCTTTAGAAGAAAGTGCCAATAGTTCGAAGGCAAAAATAGAAGAAACTAGAGATCATTTTAAGACAACTTTTGATCTACTTTATAAAGAAATAGAGGAGGATGGATTGTTATATGATAGAATTTTATAAATTTGATTTTAATTTAATCGATCTGTCCAAAAAAAGTTTAATTTTACAATCAAAACAAACAAAATAATATGGCAAATTTTCCAAACACAGAATTCAAACCAAAAACTTTTTGGCAAAAACCTGAAGGAACCACAGGAGCAGTTTTCTTGATGGGTATCATAGGTGCTTTAGGGTATGTTTTATTTAAGTTTAGTGCGCAGATATTGGAGATGCTAAACAATACAATTGGTATTGTAGCTTTACTAGCTATTTTGGGTGCAATTATCTATATGGTTCTTGATCCTAAATGGCGGACACTTGTATCTTATATGTATAAAAGTGTGATGAGATGGATCACAGGAGTTTTTGTTACCATAGACCCTATCGGTATTCTGAAGAATTATATCAGCGATTTACAAGATAATCTAACCAAAATGGGTACACAGATTGGTGGCTTGAAAGGTCAAATGAGAAAATTGATCACTATAGTAGAAGAAAACAATAAGGAGATCAGTAATAACATGGCTATAGCTAGAAAAGCCAAGGAACAAGGTAATGAAAGTGCAATGTTGTTATCTAGTAGGAAAGCAGCTAGGTTACAAGAAAGTAATGAAAAGTACACCGCATTGCACAATAAAATGTCCATTCTTTATAGAGTGCTTACAAAAATGTATTCAAACTCTGAGATTCTTTTAGAAGATACGACTGATCAAGTGAAAGTAAAAGAACAAGAGCGTAAGGCAATTCGTGCTAGCCACTCTGCAATGCGATCAGCAATGAGTATCATTAAAGGAGACGCAGACAAAAGAGCAATGTTCGACCAAGCAATGGAAGTTATCGCTGACGATGTGGCAAATAAAGTAGGTGAAATGGAACGATTTATGGAGATGTCATCTGATTTTATGAATTCTATCGATTTGCAAAATGGTGTTTTTGAAGAACAAGGCATGAAAATGTTGGAAGAGTACGAACAGAAATCAACGCTTCTACTATTGGGCGGTAAAGAAAAAGCAGATGATATTTTAGAATTAAAGCAACCTACTATTCAGACTAGAGGTACAGATACCCAATATGATGGATTGTTTAATTAATAAGATGTGACAATCATTTTGATATGCTCACGATCTAATGAGACATAAATAACAAACTTTAAGTAAATATTTTTCTTAAATAAAATTTTCAGAATCACTGCTCTTTTATTAAGGGCAGTGATTTTTTTATTTAATTAAAAACTGCTTCATATTTCATCCCTTTTTCGTCTGGCCCCAACGGAACTAAAAAAACTTCTAATTCACCTTTTTCGGGATGTATAATAGGGTAGGTACCCTGTTCAAAGTATTGATTCTTTTGATCCGTTCTTAGGATTACAGAAAAGGGTATTCTTATACTTTCAACATAACTCATTCCTTCCGACACTGAAACTATTTCTGCATTAAGAATATAATCATCATTAAAATGAATTAATAATGAATTACCAACAAAAGGATCAAAATCTTCTTTTAGCAACATTGTTTGATCTTCCATTTAATTATTTTTTTTGCCATTCCATGAGATAGTAAACACCATTTGTTTCTTTTATAATCTCAAAACCTAGCCTTTTGTATAGTTCTAAAGCTTTATTAAAAACTTCTACATGGATGGTAATTGATTTGTTTAAATGAGATGCTTCTTTCATTAGAAGATTAATTAAATATTTTCCTATCCCCAACCTTCTATAAGGTGGTAAAATTGCAATATCGATAATTCTTATGGTGCCTTCGAGCAAGAAACGCTCTACATATAATCTACCTACGGGAATATTATCATACATTATAACATCAAAGGAAGCGTCGGGGTAGACCTTTTTATAATAATCATCTTGTGCATTAAATTGGTGCAAAATGAAAGCTGTTTTTTGCTCTTCTGTCCAATCAATAGCTCTATTTAACTCTTCAATCCGTGTACTACGATAGACATCAATAAGGAAAAGCCTGTCTTCATCTATAATTGGTCTTAAGAGTACATTCACTTACTTAATATTAAGTTCTCGGAGGAAACACACCTTGAAGTGCAATGCAAAAATTTAATGCAAGATAGGGTTGTCTATTATTGTGAGGCAAACTTCCACCTGCAGGAGTAATAGAAGCAGCTGCCATGTTTACTAAAGTACCAGATGATTTATACATTGGTGCTCTTGCAGGTAATGCATTGCTGGGTGATGTTTGAAGTCCACTATCATTTACTGCATTCAACGCATGTGAGTGGGAAGGGATTTCTGACTCTAATAAAGTGACATTTTCAGTACCACCTGTTTCTCCTAAATCTCTTAAAGATAGACCGGGACCTTGCCCATGATGCATCACATGATTACCTTGGATATTTGGTAATGCAAAATTATTAAGTCCATTACCACCATAAGTTGTTCCCAGTAGAGAAAATAAAGCCGTATTTTGGGATATAGGTAATATTTGGCCATTA
>DAOLFJ010000198.1:0-8475 GCA_035326365.1 Saprospiraceae bacterium
TTGGGTGTCAAACGAACATCTTTTAGAAAGTTTTGGGGAGAACTATTATTTGGATGAGAGATAGTTTGTTTTTTGAGATTATCGTTAAAGATATTCTTAGTTGCTGATCAATGGGTTATGGCATAGGTGATAAGACAATTATGATGTTTAACCTATCTGCCGATTATGTTAGAGAAAGGTAGGTAAACTTAACGCAGAGAATATTGTGAATTAAGGTTAAACTTACTCCGAGTTGTGATAACTCTGTGATATTTCAAATATATCTTTGTCAATATTATTTTACATCTGTACAAAGATAATCTATCGCTGATTTTTATCATTAAAGGTTTGGCGAGATCTCTAAAAGGAGATTGATTAATGGAAATTGGTGTAACAAAATAAATATAATTCAAAATTATTAGGACCGCAGCGTTATAGAAATAATAAATATTTTAATACAGAAATAGATCTAATTTATGCTTATCAATATTACATCAGATACTCTTTCTCAACTCAAGACCATCATAGGTCAATTATCTAAAAATCAGTATGCTGAAAAACTGGAGTTATTGAACTACAGTAGTATTGGACAACATGTTCGCCATGTTTTGGAGTTTTATCTTTGTTTATCTAATGGTATCAAAGATGGGAATGTAGATTATGATAAGCGAGTAAGGAATTTCTCTATAGAAACAGATCCTAGTCATGCAATATTGATTTTAGAAGACTTAGTTTCCATTTTTTGTTGTGTAGAAATTGAAGATACTGCATTGACAAATACGATAGAATATAATGGCTTTATTGTTAAAGCAGATAGTTCTGTCAGTAGAGAATTGATATATTTGATAGAGCATAGTATTCATCATTACGCAATCATAGCTATAGCTTTGAGAAAAGAATTCGAGCATATAATGATACCAAGGGATTTTGGAGTTGCGTATTCCACTACTAAACACAAAGCTGTAGTCGAAGCAGACATGGCACATTACCACCACTAAAAATATATTATCACATGTGTTGCTTAACCATATATAAAACCAAAGACGACCGGCTAGTCATCACACACAATAGGGATGAACAACAGTCAAGACAATTCTCATCTAATCAGATAGTCCCATCAATAGTGAATGGCAGAAAAGTTTGGATGCCTAATGATAAAAAAACTTTGGGTACATGGATAGCTACTGATGGGCAATTGGTAGGTGCTTTGCTGAATGGGTATAAAGAAAACCATATCAAAAAAGATGTTTATAAAGCCAGTAGAGGAACCATTATTCCAGCACTTTTTCAATCCCAAAGTACGGATAGTTTTATAAATGAGTTTGATGCAGATGGTTTTGAACCATTTACTTTATTGATTGTAGATAAGGAAAAATCATTGATTGAATTTGGTTGGGACGAGCAAAATGTACACATAAAATACCTTGATTTTGTACAGCCACACATATACTCATCATCAACTTTATATAGTAGTGACGTAAGGTCTCAGAGAGAGTTGCTTTACGAAGATTGGGTGAAAAATGGTTGTACTGAAAATGATCTTTGGTATTTACATACATTAAAAGGAAAGAATCACGGTCAATTTCTTAATGTAGATTTTTCAGAAGAAATTAGTACTGTATCTATAAGTCAGATCATATTGGGAAGCCATCGATTGTTTCATTACCATTCTTTGACCAATATTGAAAAAGAAACCATATATTTGTAAGCATATAAAATAATTATTATGACAGTTTTTTATAGAAATTCACTTTGTTTCGCATTTTTTGCTTTTACTTTGGTAGGTAGTTATGCCCAAAATCTTGTCAAGAAGGCAACCATAGTCGAGCATTTTACCAATACTAGATGTAGTGTATGTGCTAGTAGGAATCCAGGATTTTATAATGCCAAAAAATCAAGACCTGATGTGATTCATGTAGCTTATCATCCTAGTTCGCCTTACAGTAATTGTTTGTTTAGTACACAAAACAAGGCTGAAAATGATGCAAGAACTAGATACTATGATGTATTCGGAGGTACACCCCAATTTACTATAAATGGCGAAGAAAGAGGAGCATCTGCGATGCAGAATGTGACGGTGTACAATAGTTTTGACAATAAGACAACACCTTTGGATGTGAAAGTAGAAATTTATCCTTCAGGGAATGATTCTATAGGTGTAAATGTGACAATAAAAGCAGTAGCAGAACATAATTTGACCAATCTATCACTTTATGTACCATTGACGGAAGATACTGTTTTTTATAATGCACCTAATGGTGAGAATCAACATTATGATGTATTTAGAAAATCATTTACAGGTGTTAATTCACATCTATTTCAAGCACCTACATTAGGCCAAAACGATTTTGTTTTTTCTGCCAATATAGCCAAAAATCAGATTTGGGATATTAATCGACTTAGAGCAGTAGCCATTGTAAATGCAAGTGATTTAACTGTAGTACAAGCAGGTCAATCTGAGTTATTTAATGCAACAATATCTTCGACCAATGGTAATGAACCAAAAATTAAGTTTAATCTTTCTTTGTATCCAAACCCAAGTTCTGATGTTTTGAATATAAAAGTCGATGATGAATTGGTAGGAAATAGTTATGCAATCATTGATAGAAGTGGAGCATCGGTTTTTGCTGGATTCATAACACAAACTGATTTTACTGTTAATGTGGGTAATTTACCGTTGGGTCAATATGTTTTTATGACAAGAAATAGATTCAATTCAGTGTCTAAATCATTTTTAAAAGAAAAATAAATGAAGTATATTTTAGTTTTTTTGTTCTGTTGTATTAAGGTCACAGCAGACGCTCAGTCAGATCATAAAGCATGGGATTCCTTTCTCAAAAAGTATGTGTCTGCGTCTGGTGATGTTGACTACAAAAGCATTAAGGCCAATAAAAGTGAACTAGATGCGATCACAAAGATATTTAGCGCCACTTCGGTAGCAACTTCTTGGAGTAAAAATGATCAATTAGCCTTTTGGATTAATGCCTATAATGCTTTTACTATAGATTTGATTGTGAATAATTATCCTTTAAAAAGTATTCAGAACTTAGATGGCGGCAAACCATGGGATGTCAAAAGAATCACCATCGGTGGTAAAAAGTATTCGCTCAATAATATTGAAAATGATATCATCCGTCCACAATTCAAAGATGCAAGAATTCATTTTGCTGTCAACTGTGCTGCCAAATCATGTCCACCTATTTTGAATGGCGCTTTTTTTGGCAAAACACTAGATTCTCAGCTAGATGAAGTCACCAAAAAATTTATTAATAATACTAAATATCAAAACATCACGGCATCAAGCATGACATTGTCTAAAATATTTGATTGGTATGCAAAAGATTTTGGAGAAATGATTACCTTTATAAATAAGTATAGTAATGTCAAAGTAAATAAGAATTCCAAAATAGTTTTTAAGGACTATGATTGGGCATTAAATGATAAAAAATAAAAATCATGTTCAAATTCATTTTAACCACATGTTTGCTAATAAGCCTGACAGCATGTGGGCAGCAAAAAAACAAAGTAGCTAGTGTTGTGGCTACAAAAACGGAAAATATTGAGCTAGATACGAACTGGACGGAAAAGGTTGTAAAAACTGATTTGGAATGGAAAAAGAGTCTAACACCAAAGCAATATTACATCCTTAGAGAACATGGCACTGAACGACCTTTCAGTAGTGAGCTCTATGAAGTAAAGGATTCTGGTGTGTATGTGTGCGCAGGATGTAAAAATCCATTATTTTCATCTGAGGCAAAGTTTAATTCTGGTACAGGTTGGCCTAGTTATTTCAAGCCTTACTCTAATAAAAGTCTCAATGTTGCTACAGATAATAGCCTAGGAATGAGTCGGGATGCATTGACGTGTAAAAGATGTGACGGTCACTTAGGTCATGTTTTTAATGATGGTCCAGAACCTACAGGTTTGAGGTATTGTATAGATGGTGATGGATTATTATTTGTACCCAAGGCTAAGCCCAAAAAAGAAGCCATTGCCACTTTTGCAGGTGGTTGTTTTTGGTGTACGGAGACTATTTTCGAAAGTATAAAAGGAGTATCAGAAGTTGTTTCTGGCTATTCGGGTGGTAAAGAAACAAACCCAACTTATGAATCTGTAGGTGGTGGTAGAACAAGCCATGCAGAAGCTTTTCAGGTGTATTATGATGCTAATGTCATTACCTACACCGATTTAGTACGCGTATTTTTTGCTTCCATAGATCCTACCATCGTCAATGGACAAGGACCTGATAGAGGTGCTCAATATCGAACGATTGCATTTTATAACGATGATACAGAAAAAGCCATCATCGAAGCCAAAATAGCAGAAGTATCTAAGGATTACAGTAAGCCTATCGCAACTCAAGTCGTAAAATTTGAAAAGTTTTATGAAGCAGAAGAATATCATCAGGACTTCGTCAAACGCAATCCAAACCAAGGGTATGTAAGAGCAGAGAGTATTCCGAGAAGAGAAAGAACCTTGGCAAAGGTGAAGGATTTGGTGAAGTAGGTTTATACAAAAGTGTATTAATCTAAAGGATTTATTTTAAGTAATTGATTGCCACTTATCGCTCTATCCCAATTGTCTAACAATTCTTGATTGTGGAGTGAAGCCCATTCAATGACTAAACCAAGAGCCCTACTAGGCAGTTTGCCTTACATAACAGAAAGGTCATAAATACTTATGATGGCAGAATAATCACCATAATAAGCATGGAAGTGGGGAGGATTATGGTCATTGTAATACATACTAATGATTATACCAAAGAATTTACTTATCTGAGGCATATTCTGGTTTATTTAGTTGCTTATTATATTCCGAAAAGCTCATTTTTTTAAGCTTTAGATAAAGATTATCTGGACACAATTCGATATCTTCGTCCCAACTTATTGCATTTTCAGGTTGATTAATATATACTGAATTAAAAAAATCAGGTGAAGCCCATTTGTGGAATATTGGCTTTTCTTTTAGATAATCTAAATCCAAAATGCCTTCAGTTCCATCGCTGTATGAAATGAAGATTCGGTATTGTCCATTAGATTTAACTTTAATAGGTTTTGGAAAACTCATTATATTTAATTTTCGACAAATTTACTAAATTTTTATCAATTTATAAATGAGTATAATCAAATTTTAATTGTTTTTTACATTAAAAATATAAAATGCACATCATCATCATAGGCAACGGTATAGCAGGTTCTACAGCAGCTCGGTACATCCGAAAAAATAGCGATCATGACATCACCATGATTTCTGGTGAGACGGAGTATCCATTTTCCCGCACTGCGTTGATGTATGTGTATATGGGACATATGAAATTCGAACATACCAAGCTCTACGAAGATTGGTTTTGGGCCAAAAATCGTATAAAAACCGTTCAGGCTTGGGTGAAGAGTATAAATCCAACTGACAAGTCTATTTTGCTAGAAAATGGTCAAAACCTAAAGTTCGATAAGCTCATCATCGCTACAGGATCCAAGTCTAATAAATTTGGATGGCCTGGTCAAGACTTACAAGGTGTGCAAGGTCTCTATCATTTGCAAGATCTTCAAAGCATGGAAGCTGCATCAAAGGCAGGTCTCAGCAAAGCAGTCATAGTAGGAGGTGGCCTTATTGGCATTGAGATGGCTGAGATGTTTCATAGCAGAAATATATCTGTGACAATGCTTGTGAGAGAAGATAGCTTTTGGAATGTTGTACTACCACCTGAAGAATCAGCAATGATCAACAAGCACATTCGGGACAATGGCATCGACCTGAGACTCAGTGAAGAATTGTTGGAAATCAAAGGTGAGAATGGACAGGTTTCGTCCATGGTATGTAAAAATTCGGGCGAAGAAATTCCATGTCAATTTGTGGGTCTGACTGTTGGTGTAAGTCCTAATATTGATTTTCTGAAATCGTCAGGCATCAATACCAATCGCGGCATCATAGCCGACGAATACCTAGTAACATCCGCAAAAGATGTATTTGCCCTAGGCGATTGTGTAGAACTATCTAGTCCTAATCCAGGTAGAAGACCCATAGAAGCAGTTTGGTACACAGGCAGAATGATGGGCAAAGTAGTTGCTCAGACTATATGCGGTGAACCTACGAAATACAATCCTGGTATATGGTTCAATTCTGCAAAGTTTTTTGATATTGAGTATCAAGTATATGGAGATATTCCTGCCAAAACACCTGATCACATCACATCATTGTATTGGCAGCATCCATCAGAAAATAAAGCCATCCGTATCAATTATGAGATATCAACAGGTACAGTCACTGGTTTTAATCTCATGGGCATCAGATACAGACATGCAGTTTGTGAAAAATGGCTGGGAGATAAAACAAACATCGAAACCGTCATAGAAAATCTATCATTGGCCAATTTTGATCCTGAATTTTTTGATCAGTACGAAAGCGAATTTATCAAGATGTACAATCAAAAAAGTGGAAAAGCTTTGGTATTGAAATCTAAGCGAAAATTAGGATTGGTAGAGCAGTTCTTGCTCGGGTGATTGAAATTATAATCCTTAAATTAATAAACGAACCAACTTATGCAACCATACAAATCCATCTCCATAGCAGCCCATCATCACACTGATGGAATGTCCAAAGCCCAAAAATTGGCGTTGACACTAGTTTCCATAGGCTTTTTGCTGCAGATGATCTTTTGGCTGAGTTTCAAGTCTGACGGAGCGGATATGTGGCTTTGGTCATCTTTGGGATTAATTACTCTGGGATCCTTAGGTTATACTTATGATCAATATAAGGATACATTACCTGGTATTAAAAACAATCATAATTGGACAGCGTCACTAACATCACGTGGTGTATTGGCTTGGATGTTGGGTATATTTCTGACAGGATTTTATGTATTGCTTTATTGGTTTCCACATTTGTTGGGACAAGGAAGCGATGGTGCTGCCAATACAGGTTTGGTAGGATTATTTGACCCATTCAGCATGCTTCTGAAAGGAAAACCTGCTAGTCAATGGTTTGTGTATGGTACACTCTACACGTTAGCGATTGTATTATTAGGGATCAAGTTTATATACAAATACAGACATAGCAAATATCAAGTGTATCGGACGATTTCTATCATGTTTTTTCAGACAGCCATTGCATTTATACTGCCCGAGATATTAGTAGGATTAAATCTCCCATACAATGATTTCAAAAATGTATGGCCACTCAATTATTACTTCTTTTTTGATTGGCATATCGATGAGCTGATAGCAAGTGGACTCTTCGGTTATTTTGTACTTTTTTGGGGTATCATTATGTTTTTGGTGGTCACACCAGTTTTGACTTATTTTTATGGAAAAAGATGGTATTGCTCATGGGTATGTGGTTGTGGTGGATTGGCGGAGACAGCTGGCGATTCATTCCGTCATCTTTCTGACAAATCACTCAAAGCATGGAAGATAGAACGATGGATGATACACTCTGTTTTGGTCTTTGTGACCATGATGACAGTTGCCGTATTGGTGACGAGATTTACAGGCATCCGTAATATATTTCTCATTGATAGCGGGACGCTCAGTAGTTGGTATGGATTTTTTATAGGTGCCGCATTTTCAGGAGTGGTTGGTGTAGGATTTTATCCGCTTTTGGGCAGTAGAGTTTGGTGTAGGTTTGGATGTCCTATGGCTGCATATCTGGGTATTTTACAAAGATTTACCATCAAACTTCCATGGAATAAAGAAGCTAAGCGTATGTCAAAATTCCGCATCACTACCAATGGCAGCCAATGCATCTCATGCGGCAATTGCTCGACCTACTGCGAGATGGGCATCGATGTCAAATCGTATGCACAGCGTCAGGAAGACATCGTGCGCGCTTCATGCGTAGGATGTGGTATTTGCAGTGCGGTTTGTCCTAGAGGTGTATTGAGATTGGAGAATTTATAGTGGTAAGAAATATTCAATTGAACCTTGAAAAGCCGTAAAGTAATAAATGGTTATTATTCGCTTTTTTTAATATGATTATGATACAATAACTCTAAGTTGAGAGGCTTTTGCCGTAATTTGACAAAATCATTTAAATAAGCATCAAAATCCTTTCCTTTTTTGACATAATGAATTGGTGTCCCAATCTTTGCCATAATAGGACCAATCATAACCTGTGCATTTACATTGTGACTCCATTTGAAACATGCATTATTATTGTCAATCCCTAGAAATGAAAAGGAATATCCTGCACCAATGTTGGGATATCGAAATCCGATCTCTACACCTGGTGACAACGTAAAACCAAGTGCTGTTGCTAGATGTAATTGTGCGTAGAATCCTTTATTTTTCCCAGATTGTAAACTATAAGCAACTTTGGGTAAACCACCAGAATGCTCAGGGCCAAATGAATTTCCCACACTCATAGAATGATGATATTCTGTTCTAAAACTTGCAGTTGTTGCATAATTCTCATTTTGTGAAATTCCATTTAACCCGCTTTATGCATTAGAACTTTGTCATGAGAAGCTAAAATGCAATAAATCAGCTATTTATATTCGAA
>DAOLFJ010000199.1:0-8472 GCA_035326365.1 Saprospiraceae bacterium
AACCTGACTTCAAAATAATCTCATCGTTTAGTTCACTAAACTCTTTAATTCTTTTTTTGTCAGAACCATAAGTTATTGATTAGCAACTAAGAAATTTTTTAAACATACTCTAAATAAATTTTGCAATGAGTCGGATATATTATGTTTTTCTAAATTCTTTTTTTATTATGTGTTTGAGTTTTATTTCTGTTTCTGCTCAAACAAACTATAAGATACAAGGAACTGTAATGGATGGAAACAAACAGCCTTTAACAGGTGTACTTGTCATTCCTAACAGTGGTAAACCAGTTTATACAAATAATGATGGAAAATTTGTTTTAGATGCTGCCAAAGGAGATTTGGTGATTACTTTAAAATATCTTGGCAATGAAGATTTAGTGATAAATCAAGTTGTTAAAAATGAAAATATAGATTTGGGAAAGATTACAATGATAGAGAAAGCTACTTTTCTGAAAGAAGTCAATGTGAGTGCAACAGCTATGCCTTATAAAAGTAGCTTCGAAGGCTCTAATCATTATGTCAGCCCACTACAGCTCAAAAAAATACAACCAATCTCTACGGAAGAAGTACTAAAAACACTTCCCGGTGTAAATGTATTGGGAGACATGGGACTTTCTAATAGACTCAATGTGAGCATTAGAGGCTCTTGGGGTAGGAGATCTGAGAAGGTCCTTATGATGGAAGATGGCTCACCTATCTCACCAGCACCGTACACTGCTCCAGGTATTTATTACAATCCTATCAGTGATCGCATCGATGGCATAGAAGTCTACACTGGCGCCGATATCCTTCGTTATGGACCTAATAATATGTTTGGTATTATCAATTATATCACACCAAAACCACCACAACAACCAGGTCTAAGAGCTAAGATTTCTGGTGGTCAACGTGGATATTTCACAGGTTTACTTTCTTATGGAGGTACATGGAATAGAGTGGGCAGCCAGATAGAAGCAGTTTATAAACGTTTTGATGGATTTACCAAAAACTCTTCTGTAGATATGATAAATCTAAATGCAAAAATATTTGCTGAGTTGGCAGAAAACCAATCTATTTACTTTAAAATAAGTGGCCAATTTGAAGATAATCAAGCTAGTTTGAGCTCTATCACGCCATATACTTTTAAGATTGACCCTACTGAGGGGCCTTTTGATGCAGATAGATTTACGATGCATCGTTATGGACTCGATATCATCCACAAGTGGGTACCTAATCCGACTTCTGATCTCACCACTAAAATTTTTGCATCTGACTTTGCACGTGATTGGTGGAGACAGAGCAATACTGTGGTAAAAGCAGCTAATGTACGTGGATATGTAGGGGAAGAAATTTTTTCACAACGGTATAGCTATCTAGATGGAAAAACATTTGGCGATGATGATTTTGTACGTGTGGGAACGATAACCAATGGACGTGAATCTACCACAGATAGTAGATGGGCATTTACAGTGGCAGCCATCGAAGAGACTTATAGCAAAAAATGGTCAGGTGAAAACTGGAGTAATGGGTTAGAAGCCCAATTCAAACTGTATTCAGAAACTTACAAAGATCAAGTGCTAGCTGCAGACTCTACGAGATGGGCTCGAAGTGGCAGATTTACCACTGATTTGGCTTATGATCTTCAGTCAGTGTCTGGATATATCAGAAACCATTTTGTCATCAATAAATTTGAGATCACACCTATTCTTCGGATGGAAAAAGTGTGGATGAATCGAGAAGATAGACTAGCATTAGCACGCAACCCTAACCTAACATCAGATAAAGATCTTGCAAGAGTAAATGAATATACCATTTTCCAACCAGGATTAACTCTAGGATATCAATTTGCAAACCTTAAAGTTTTTGGGTCGGCTTACAAAGGGTATATCGCCCCATCCAAATATTTTGCATTTTTGGTAGAAAGAGATGGTGTTTTGGTCAATCCACTTTCAGCAGAAGACCTCAGTAATGTAAAACCTGAAGTGAGCTTGAATACCGAGTTGGGCATTCGTGGAGAAATTATTAAGGGAAGATTAGCAGGCCAAATTGCAGTGTTTAATAATCGTATTAGCAATTTTTATGTAGCGGGATGGAATGAATATTTTGATAAATTGGCAGTACTGAATGTGGGTGGTTTTGAAGCAGCATTGCGATTTGAAATATTACCAACAGGTGGCGATCATAAATTAAGTATTCAGCCCAACATCACTTTATTAAAATCAAATGTAGTATCAGGTGAGCTTGTAGATAGGCATCTTTTTACACAAATAAAACACACAGCTGCCACCAAAAAAGAATTTGTAGATAAAGTGAATCGTAATCCTGCTGGTTATGAGGTCTTTGTCAAACAGAATGGCGTGGATGTTAAATTAGATAGACTTGTAACTATTGATGATCTAGATAATGTGTCAAAAACGGTGTATAAGTTTGGTGAAAATGGAATCAAAGATGGTGTAACACCGTATGCACCAGAAATAGCTTATAATGTCAATGTGTACTATACGTATAAAAAGTTTGGAATTGGTTTTGGTTACAATTTTGTTGGTGATCAATATGGAGAGTTTGCAAACTTTGAAAACGAATCTGGCGATGGTGGTCTTGGCAAAATAAATTCATTTCATACTTTTGATGCCAATGTGAATTATGATTTTGAAATCAAGGACATTAGATGTACTTTATTTATGGCTGCAAAAAATCTTGGAGATGATGTATTTGTAGCATCAAGACTCAATCGAGGTCAGTCAGGCATCATGTCTAGTGGGTTTAGACAGATCAATGCAGGATTAAATTTGGTGTTTTAGGTAAAACTTCAATGAAAAATAGCCAACCAAGATATTCAGTTTACACAGTATTTATTGAATAAAATGGATGGCTATTTTTTAATAAACTAGAAAAGTAATATAGGGTTTGAAATGAATATCAAAGTAATTCAAATCCTATTTTGAATGAACTTTACTTTTCATTTACTTCTTTTATGCTTGTTTTACAAACTGAACTTCGGCAGATATTTTTACATCTTCACTTACCAATACGCCACCTGTTTCTAGAGCTGCATTCCATGTAAGGCCGAAGTCAGTTCTATTGATTTTACCTTCGATAGAGAAACCAGCTTTAAGATTACCCCAAGGATCGGTATTTGTACCAGAATATTCTACATCAAGGGTGACCGATTTTGTAACATCTTTAATAGTTAAATCTCCGGTTACTTTTCCATCACCTGCATTAAATAAATCAGATACAAATTTTAATTCTGGATAAGTCGCACCGTCAAAAAAATCAGCACTTTTGAGGTGTGTATCTCTTTGCTCATTAGATGTATTGATAGTATTTACATCTGCCGAAAAAGTGATTTTTGTGTTTTTAAAATCTTCATTTTCTGACTCGATTTCACCAGCTAATCCTCCGAATTGGCCAGTGACATTTGTAATCATAAGGTGCTTTACCTTAAATTGAAGTTCGCTGTGCGTAGGGTCTAAAGACCATTTTGTTGCTGACATATTTATTGTTTTTGATTAATATTTGTTGCAACAAATGTTTTTTAACAAAGGTTGTTTTTTTAATATAAATTTAACTAAATGATGGACTTATTTAATGTAATTAATCTTTTTTAGCAAAAAAAATCGGAAAGATATCAAGTGACACCTTTCCGATTTATAGCAAATTCAAATAAGAAATTTTATTACTTATTTCTCTTTTCCAGCCTGTAAAAAGTCTTGATATTCTTGCAATTCGTCCCATTTCCCATCAGCTGCCATTTCTGCTTGTTTCGGCCAAGTGGTAGGATCGGCTAGTGAAAATCTAGGTCCAGCTTCTGTGAGAATTTCTTGAATCGTACTGACGGCTGTTTCCCCAAGTGCGCGCCAAGTTTTAATTCCCTTAGCATGCAATAATTCTTCTATTTTCGGACCGATGCCTTCTACCGCTTTTAGATCATCTTGATTCCATCTTCTTATAACGCCAACTTTGATCAAAAATTTCTCTAATTTCGAATCAGTAGTTCCTTCTGTGACTGTATCACTTCGGCCTGTATCTAATACTTTTTGTAAATCAATAAGCTCATTCCATTTTTTGTCATTTGCAAGACCTGCTTGTTGCGGCCACGTATTCGGGTCAATGATTCTATATTTATCCCCATATTTATTCAGAATAGTCCTTAAATCTTCTTTTGAAGTAGAAGCCAATGTGGCAAAATTTAGAATATTATTCTCCTTCAAGATTTCTTCCATTTTTGGACCGATTCCTTCGATTATTTGGAAATTAGTGTCCCCTATTACTGAATAATATCTATCAACTGTAGGAGGAGCAGCATTCGGTAATGTTACAGCTGCTAGAGGTACTGCACCTAACTGCACTGAAGCTTCCATTTCTCTCATTTTACCTCTTAAAAGGGATACATTGCCTTCTGCTTCCATTCTTGCTTTTTTGCAAGCATCTAGACTAGCTTCAAGATTTGTAATGTTGGTGTTTAATAATGATATTTTTGATTCAGCTTCTTTAAGTAAGGCCTGATATCTACCCCATAAAAGCCAACCAATGCCTAAGCCTAATAAAAATGGAAGTAACCATGTCAACCACCATGGAATGGTGCAAAAATCAAATAAAACGATCATGATATTTATTTTTTAAATTGGTTATTTAATAATTTGTAATTCGGTTCTACGGTTTTTGGCTTTACCATCAGCAGTCTCATTATCTGCAATGGGTGTTTCTTCTCCTTTAGAACTTACTATTAATTTTTCTTTTTGGACTCCTTTTGATATAAGGTACCTTGCTATAACATCTGCTCTTTTCTGACCTAGTTTGAGATTTTGTATAGCATCACCTACATTATCTGTGTGGCCAGTAATATTGATAGATTCACTTGACTTTAATACTCGTTCAGCGACATCATCTAGATATTTTTCTACTTCCGCACTATTTAGCTTATTAGTAGAGTTTGGTGGAAAATAGATCAGCGTTTTGTCATCTATTTCTTTGATGTTTTCAGTATAAATTCTTGATGCAAAAGATACTGACTCTATTTTTTGACCTACGTCTGATGAGTCACATGACACACCTTTTGTGAGGATGACTACTTGATCATCCCTAAGGTTTGTAAACAGTTTGCGAGTTTCAAGCGCCCTTTTATAAGCGGTACTGTCTGTCTCTTCAGGTGTTTCATCTAGGCAATACCATCCCGAAATTTCAAGTTTGGTTGTGGCTGAAACCAACGCTGTCAGCGAGTCTCTCATACGTGGCCAGCCTTCCCCAAGGATTGGTGCACTGCTTCCCCATAAGAAAAGCAACGGACCTGTTCTTTCTGTTTTTTCCAGCGTCGGTATGACTTGTTTCTGGACACAACATTTATTATAATCCTTGTAGTAAAGCCAACCTAAGAGAAGCCACAACAGCGCTAAAATTGCTATTAATAAAGCTCTCATAAATAAGTTGGTTTTGTTTGTAAAATAAAAATAAAGCTGAAAATTAAAAATTAATATTGAAATATGCATGAATTGTAAGTTATTTATTCATTAAAATGATGAAATACAATCTTTATGCATTGTCTTTATTGTAATTTGCATTATTTTAATTGTATTTTATCATTGTTTTAAATTGTTTTAATGAATTAGAAAAAAAACAGTTTAACATTCTTTTATCTTTGTTATGACTTATTTTTTATATTTACGTCACCTAACCAAATTTTAATTAAAATGAACAAAATAGTAACACTTGATGAGTTTATCATCAGGACCCAAAAAGAAAAACCTGACTCTTCTGGTAGTTTTACAAGATTGCTAAGAGATATCGGTATTGCTGCTAAGATTGTAAACCGAGAAGTAAATAAGGCTGGACTTGTTAACATCCTTGGTGTAGAAGGAAGCACCAATTCTACAGGAGATGACGTACAGAAACTTGACATTTTTGCTAATGAAAAGTTTATTGAGACACTCTCGTACAGTGGAGAAGTATGTGGTATTGCATCAGAAGAGAACCTTGAATTTATTCCTGTAAAAACGGACAAAAATAAACAAGCGCAATATGTGGTAGTCATGGACCCACTCGATGGCTCGTCCAATATTGACGTAAATGTATCAGTGGGTACAATTTTTGGAATTTACAAGAGGATTAGCCCCGTAGATGGTCCATGCAAAATAGAAGATTTCTTGCAAAAAGGAACTGCACTAGTAGCAGCAGGATATGTGCTTTATGGTACATCCACTTTATTAGTGTATTCTGCTGGTGATGGTGTCAATGGTTTTACATTAGACCCAAGTATTGGAGAGTTCTGTTTGTCACATCGCAATATTCAGATGCCAGTTTCTGGCAATTACTACTCTGTTAATCAAGGTTATTACTTAAAGTTTGACCTAGAAATGAGAAGATATATCGACCATTGTTCTGACTTAAATTACAGATTGAGATATATCGGCAGCATGGTTTCTGATATTCATAGAATCATGTTTCAAGGCGGTATATTTTTATATCCGAATACGCGAAAGTACCCAAAAGGTAAACTAAGGTTATTGTATGAATGCTATCCAATGGCGTACATAGTAGAGCAATCTGGTGGTACTGCACTCACTTGTAAACTTGATAGAATCATGGATGTAGAAATCACTTCGTTACATCAGACATCATCTATTGTAATGGGATCAAAAGAAATGGTAAGAGACATGAAGGAATTCGTAGAAAAGTATGGGGCAGTCATTCAGTAAAAGTTAATACGGTATGAGTAGATTTTATATTTGTGTTTTTTGTTTGTTTTCTATTGTATTCTGCTATGCGCAAGTGAATATTAAGGTTATAAGTATTCCTAATAATACACCACAACCTGTTAATATTTATATAGCTGGCACCATGAATAATTGGAATCCGGGAAATGCAGATTATAAGTTAGTCGCCGATAGTTTGGGCCAATACACAATTACTTTTACACCAGCTATTGGAGCAGTAAAATTTAAATTTACGCAAGGTAGTTGGGCTACGGTTGAAGGTATATCTCAAGGTGGATTTATTCCTGATAGATCCATTAATTATAATGGGCAGCCTATCAATGTAGAGTTAAGTATAGCTGGTTGGGAAGGATCAGGAAGTATCACATCTACTGCATCACCTCAAGTGAGCATTTTGTCTGAAGCATTTAATATGCCTCAGTTAAATAGAAAACGTAAAATTTGGCTATATTTACCGAAGGATTACCAAAATAGTCAGAAAAAATTTCCTGTTCTTTATATGCATGATGGTCAAAATCTATTTGATAAAACAACTAGTTTTTCTGGCGAATGGCGAGTTGACGAAAGCCTTGATAGCATGATTCTTGCTGGTGATTACGGGTGTATTGTGGTGGGTATAGATAACGGTGGTGCTAATAGGTTGAACGAATATTCTCCTTGGGTCAATACGCAATATGGTGGTGGACAAGGAGATGAATATGTCGAATTTATTGTAGAAACACTCAAACCTTACATTGATCAAAATTATCGTACACTCTCAGATGCCGATAATACTGGGATCATGGGTAGCTCAATGGGCGGTCTAATTTCTATGTATGCTGGCATCAAATATCCAGAAGTCTTTGGCAGGGTAGGCGCATTTTCGTCTTCGTTTTGGTTTTCTGATCAGTCATATAAACAAGTTGAAGGCACTGGAGTAAGTCCAAATTCCTACTTTTATCTTATCGCAGGTAGTCAAGAAGGTGGTGATCAAGTGGAAGACATGAATGAAATGGTTGGGACGCTCAAATCAAAAGGTGCAGAAGATATAAATGTCTTTAGTCAAGCACATGCGGATGGCAAACACAGCGAATGGTATTGGGAAAGAGAATTTCCAAAAGCATATAAATGGTTATTTGAAAAAAAAACTTCAACGCTAAATGATTTTAGTGATGCTTCATTGAAAGTGTGGCAAAGTGGCAATATCCTTTTTATATCAAGTATTGATGAGATAAATGGGAAACAAGTAAGTTTATATGATATTGTTGGAAGACAGATTGGTGACAAAATCATTGGTCAAAACCAAATAACGCTAGACACAAGTTTTAATACGGGAATTTATTTCCTTAAAATCGAAGGGCAAAAAGGTGGTGTAAAATTTTTGTGGCAAAATTAATAAGGATCCACATCAATATTGACACGAACAGACTTGCTATTTGGTAGTGATTTTAGTTTGTTTCTTTCATCTAGAATGAGTTGTTTTATATTATGAACAACTTTAGGATCTTTTTCCATCTTGATAGTAATAGTCTGAATATACTGACCACGGATTCTCGATATACCTGGTATAGCTGGACCGATTAATCTATTTCCAATTATCTTTCGGATCTGATCGGCGAATACTTGTGCGGTATGTGCTACTGTTTGGGCATTTTTATGTAACAGTTCTATCTGAATCATCCTAAAAAATGGCGGATAAATGAATGCTTTACGTTCGCTCGCTTCGCGCATATAAAATCTTTCGTACAGATGATGCATCGTCTCTATGATGACCGGATGACTAGGATTGTACGTTTGGATC
>DAOLFJ010000200.1:0-8371 GCA_035326365.1 Saprospiraceae bacterium
CATCTAAACCTGCTGCAAGAATAGCCGCTTCTAAGGTATTGTGATCTTCTGAATTTTTTATAATATCAAATACAGTATTAGTTTCTACAGGTGGTAATAATACTGCATCGATTACGTGAATTACTCCATTTGCCGTTTCTATGTCAGCTATGGTCACTTGAGCATCGTTAATAAATACACCATCTGAATTTATCGTGACGGTGATGTCGTTACCATTTAAGGTTGTAATTACCTGACCATCGGCTAGATCCGAAGAGAGAGCAGTCGAGCCCACTACATGATAAGTTAGAATAGATGTAAGTGTAGGAATGTCATTAAACAAAGCATCAATAGTTCCTTGAGAAAGGGCTATGAATGCTGCATCGGTTGGTGCAAAAACAGTAAAAGGGCCATCACCATCAAGTGTTAATCCTAATCCTGCAGCATTGATAGCAGAAGTCAGAATGGAATGGTCCGTGCTATTGGCAATGTAATCCATAACAGTCTGTTCTGATGGTATCAATACTGCATCAATTACATGAACTACGCCATTATCGGTTTCGATATCTGAAACTATTACTTTGGCATCATTTATAAAAACACCATCACTATTTATCGTCACAGTATGAGTTTCAGAAAATGGTAATGCTGAAAAAATTATTTGTCCAGAACTTAAATCTGATGATAATAGTTTTTCAGGTGTAACGTGATACAATAAAATTTGAGACAATAAACCTTTTGGCTCTTGAAGTAAAGTTTCTAGGATCCCTTCAGGTAGAGCTGCAAAAGCTGCATCTGTAGGTGCAAAAACTGTGAAAGGCCCTGCTCCGTTCAAAGTATTTACTAGACCTGCCGCACCTAAAGCAACTTCTAATGTATTGTGATCAGCAGACCCAACGATTACATCAACAACCGTATTTGGTGGGAGAAGAATTGCATCAATGACATGTACTACACCATTGTCAGTTACGATATCCGCTACTGTTACCTGCGCATCATCAATAAAAACGCCATCATTATTTATAGTAACTTTTACAGTTTTACCACTATTTAAAGTAACAATTGCTTGGCCATTACTAAGAGATGACGATAATACATTTGGAACAACTACATGATTCAATAAGATATTTGTTAATAGCCCCTGTGGATCTTGGAGTAAAGTTTCAACTGTACCTGTAGGTAGAGCTGCAAAAGCTGCATCTGTAGGTGCAAAAACTGTGAAAGGCCCTGCACCGTTTAAAGTATTTACGAGACCTGCAGCACCGACAGCTGCTTCCAAAGTATTGTGATCAGCAGACCCAACGATCACATCTACTACCGTGTTAGCAGGTAATAATACTGCATCTATCACATGGACTACTCCATTTTCAGCTACTACATCTGCTACCGTAACTTGGGCATTATTAATAAAAACACCGTTATTGTTAATGGTAACTTTTACAGTTTTACCATTATTTAAGGTGATGACAACTTGTCCATTTTCTAGATTTGTAGATAATAAATTTCCAGAAGTGACATGATTTAACAAAATGTTGGTCAAGGCTCCTTGCGGATCTTGAAGAAGTGCTTCTACTGATCCTGCTGGGAGTGCTGCAAAAGCGGCATCTGTAGGTGCAAAAACAGTAAATGGTCCTGCTCCGGATAAAGTGCCTTGTAAATTAGCAGCAATTACAGCTGCTTCTAATGTATTGTGATTCGGCGAGTTAACTATGATATCAACCACCGTTTGGGCTTGAACCATTCTCATTGTGGAAATAAAGAGAATGAGAAGTAAAAATTTCAATTTCATAAAATGGATTTTTTGGTAAAGTAAAAAGTAATACATCTTCATAAGTGTAAATACTTTCAAAAGGGTTGCCTGAATTTTATCTTTTTGTTTAAAAAAAATGTAATTAAACTTAAACAAAACTTTTTTGTTTGGTCAGGCAACTAATTTTAATATTCAGTCACTTTTAAAACAAGGATGATGGATAATCAAAAAATAAAACTTTGTATTGAGGGCAACAGGGTAGCTCAGAAGGAATTGTATGAAGCATACAAAGTCAATCTCTATGTCCTATGTCAAAGGTATTTTTCAGATTTAGAAGATGCAAAAGATGCGCTTCAGGAAGGTTTTGTCAAGGTTTTTAGAGATTTACACCAATATGATGATGCAAAAGGGCATGTTTCTAGTTGGATAAAAAAAGTCTTTGTGAATACTTGTTTAGAAAAATTGAGAAAGAAAAAAATCGATTTTCAAAAAATAGAAGATTATGACCATGAAGTCGTTTATGAGTCAGGAATATTGTCTGACTTGAATCTCAAAGATTTAACAAAAATGATTCAAAAACTACCTACAGGATATAGAACAGTTTTTAATTTATATGTAATAGAAGGATATAATCATTTAGAAATAGCAGAAAAGCTCGGTATTAGTGAAAATACATCCAAGACTCAACTTATGAAAGCAAAAAATATGTTGAGATTAAAACTTGAAGATGTTTTTAAATAAGAAAAATGGAGGATAATAATAATTTAGAAAAATTTTTTCGTGATAAGTTCAATCAAAGAATTGAACCGCAGGATTGGAACATTCCAGATAATGAAGTTTGGGATAGTATCGCATCCGAAATTAATAAAGAAGATAAAAGAAGGCGAGTTGGCATCTTGCCTATTATTTTAGTTGGCTCTAGTATTTTATTGAGTTTGTTCATGGGAATAGACAATTATAATAAAGGGAAAAGTATCGTTGCCTTAGAGCAAGAATTGAAAGACTGTGCTCATCAATCAGATTTGACAGCAAAAGAGGCTGATCGTACAGAAGAGCGTCCAATTGCAAAAGAAATTGTATCATCTGAACAGAATTTTCACCTAAGTCAACCTAACAATGTTTTTAAACATAAATCCTTAGGTCAAAATAATGGTAGAGAATCTATTGGCAAAAGTAACAAACCAACAACAAATCTTATCACCAATAATAATTCAGTGGAATCTCTAGAAGGAACAGAAGTTAATCAAATTGGTGTTAAAAATTCATCTTCAAATAATTCTGATAATGAATCAGCTACACCTATATTACTACCTTTATTTCCAATGTTGCCAATATTAGATTATGGCGTTTTGAAAAGTCAAAAGGTAGAGAAAATAGCTGATTTGCCTTTTGTCACAGAGTCAATAATTCCCAAAAAAGAAACTAATGGTGCTTTCGCTTTTGGTGCCGTGGCTCAATATATCCATTGGCAAGATAAAGTAAAGGGCAGTTTTAATAATCCGCTAGAAGGTTTGCTTGTGAAAGAAGTAACTTCACCTTCATTGGCCTTAGGACTGGCAATAAACAAAAAGATAAATAATCATTTGGTCCTGAATACAGGTTTGATGTACTACGAGCGTAATCAAACGTCAAAGTATGAGATCAACTTGCCATATTCGACTGTAGATGAGATAAACGTAGGATCCGAATTTGAAAATAAATTTTCTCATAGTTTACCTACAGGGTTAGGAAATGTAAATACCAATCTTGTCTTATCTAGAAGTATTAGTAGTCCTGTGACTAATAATGAAAATGTGTATTTAGATTTCTCATTACAAAACCATACCAAAGCATTGACATTACCTTTAACTCTTTCATATTATATTAATAAATCTGGTGAAGGTTTTTATGTACAAGGAGGTCTATTTAATGAGTTTATCATCCAAAATGAAATAAGAGAAGTAAACACAGAAAGTCATCACACTTTCGTAAAAGATAAATCTATATCAGTGGATTACAATAAGTCTCAAATAAATAAAGTCAACACAAGCGCTTTGATTGGTATTGGCTACGAAAAAGAAATTTTGAAAGGAATTGGTATCTCATTATCAACAAATTATGGATTTGCATTGACAAATACGTTTGCCACTCCAAGTTATCAACACAAAATAGATCAATTAGGACTCCAAGTGATGGTAATGAAGAACCTTAAATAGGATGTTTACCTTCTAAATGAAATAAGATTATTTTAAATCTTCCTTAAATTGATCAATCTAAAGAGCAATTATGCCATTAAATTGTATTGTGCACAGATCAATATGTAAATCTACATGTAATGTCAATTTTTTTTGCTCAGTGAATTACTATTACAATAGATATAATAACCTTGTTTGTTTGAGTTGACCTCACACCTTCAAAGGAACATTTTTCAATATCTCTAATGTAAAATCCCAAAATTTCGCTACAGAAGCAATATTTACCCTTTCGTCAGGTGAATGTGCGCCTTTGATGGTAGGTCCATAAGATATCATATCCATATTTGGGTAATTGCGGCCTAAGATACCACACTCTAATCCTGCATGACATGCTACGACTGATGCTTTTGTACCGTGCATTTTTTCGTAAAGATCTGTCAAGACTTTAAGTATTGGTGAGTTGACATTCGGTGTCCAACCAGGATAATCTCCCGAAAATGTAACGTCAAATCCCGCTAGTTCAAAAACAGATTTTAAGCTCTGCGCCACATCAAGTTTAGAAGATTCAACAGATGATCTAGTAAGGCAAAGTATTTTGGCTTGGCCATTTTTGATATCGACTTTGGCTACATTATTGGAGGCTTCTACAAGGTCAGCAATGTCTGGACTCATTCTGAATACGCCATTGTGAGCGCCATAGATGGCATTTAATATTTGTTTTTGGTCGGCGATACTAAGGACTAACGAAGGTGTATCGATATCTTTTATTTCTATCAAAAGATTTGGCTCAATGGATGCAAATTCTTTTTTGATGTCGGTGATTCTTTGATTTATGGTAGTCAATAGTTCATCTTTTTTTACTTTCGACACAGCAATCAAAGCAGTGCTTTCTCTAGGAATGGCATTGCGCAAACTTCCACCTTCAAATGATGTGAGTCTTAGACCGTTTTCTTCCTGACCATAAAGCAATCTATTGAGCATTTTATTTGCATTGCCACGACCGAGATGTATTTCTACACCTGAATGTCCACCTTTCAGACCTTTGACATTGATCTGTAAACCTACAAATTCACTGGCACTAAGCGTTTCTGTTTCATAATTTCTTGCCGCTGTCACATCTATGCCTCCTGCACATCCTATATCGATTTCGTCATCTTCTTCTGTGTCAAGATTAAGGAGTATCTCTCCATTCAGCATTCCACCTTGGAGACCCATTGCACCTGTCATGCCTGTCTCTTCATCTATTGTAAACAATGCTTCGAGAGCAGGATGCGCAATGTCCTTTGACGCTAGAATAGCCATGATGGTAGCCACACCGATACCATTGTCTGCGCCTAAAGTGGTACCATGAGCTTTGACCCAATCGCCATCAATGTACATATCGATGCCTTCGGTGTCAAAGTCAAAGATAGTGTCTCCGTTTTTTTGGTGTACCATGTCCAAGTGTGACTGCATCACAATCGGTTTGCGATTTTCCATACCAGGCGTAGCAGGTTTGCGGATGATGACATTACCTACATGATCTTTGATGGTCTCAAGTCCTAGACTATTCCCAAAATCTAGTGCAAACTGAATAACTCTTTCTTCTTTTTTGGATGCACGAGGCACAGCATTTAGATCTGCAAAATGATTCCAAAGTGATGATGGTTGAAGATTTCTAACGGATGTGGACATGATTTTTGACTTTATTTGATGGTAAAGATAGATAAATTTGGCATTAGCTGAATAAGAAATTAATATCGTCTTTGGTAAGTTTTTTGAAGAAAGCACCATCTTCTGTGATGAGTTCTTTAGAAATACCCAACTTTTTCTCTTGCAAAAGCAAGATTTTTTCTTCTACAGAGTCTTTGCATATCATTTTGTAGGCAAAGATATTATTTTTCTGACCTATACGATGGGTTCTATCTATGGCTTGTTGTTCCACAGCAGGATTCCACCATGGGTCAACTATGTAGACATAATCAGCTTCAGTAAGATTGAGACCTACGCCACCGGCTTTAAGTGAAATCAGGAACACTTTGATATCAGGACTAGACTGGAATATTTCTACCTGAGACTTTCTATTTGCGGCACTTGTACCACCATCTAGATAGCAATATTTAATTTTGTTTTCATCAAGTTCTTCTCGGATCAGAGCCAACATTTCTGTAAATTGAGAGAAGACAAGCATCTTGTGATCGCCAGTATTTTCGGTTATTTCTCTGACTAGCTCTTGGATTTTTACCCCTTTGAATGGTTTTTTCTCTTTGTCTTTCACGAGTCTTGGGTCATCACATATTTGACGAAGACGCAATAGTCCTTCGAGAATGTACATGCCAGATTTTGCCATTCCTTCTTCTTCTATTTTTTGCGTAAGTGCATGGCGATAATAATCTTTGTACTCATCATACATTGATTTTTGAGCCTTGTCCATCTGACACCAAAGGATGGTTTCTGTTTTTTCGGGTAGGTCAACGGCTACTTCAGATTTTGTACGACGTAGCATAAATGGTTTGATCATCGTACGCAAAGTTTGACTAGCATCTTTATCATTATTTTTGTCTATAGGATTGGCAAATTCGTTTCTGAAAAAGTCTCTACTTCCGAGCAATCCTGGATTTAAAAAATTGAATTGTGCATAAAGATCAAAAGTATTGTTTTGCAAAGGCGTACCACTCAAAATCAACTTATTTCTTGATTTGAGCAGTTGCATGGCTTTTGTCGTATTGGCATCAGGATTTTTGATAGCTTGACTTTCGTCCAAAATAATGTATTCCCATTGAAAAGACATTAAAGATTCTATATCATTTCTAGCAGTGCCATACGATGTGATGATGATATCAAAATTTTCGTAATGCCCATCATCGAATGTTCGGCCTAGACCATAAAATATGTGGTATTTGAGTTTTGGGGCAAATTTTTTCAATTCACTTTCCCAGTTAAATATCAGTGAAGTGGGGCAAATGATGAGACTTGTCGGATTTTTATATTTATTTTTTAGGTATTGCAAGAATGTGATTGTTTGCAATGTTTTGCCCAATCCCATATCATCAGCAAGACATCCGCCCCAAGAAATTTCGTCTAGTACTTGCATCCATTGGTATCCTGACTCTTGGTATGGGCGAAGTGTGGCATTGATTTCTTTTGGTATTTTGGTTGTTTTTACGTTTTCAATATTGAGGAGTTTTGTTTTCTTCTCTTCGATTTCTGCCCTTACTTCTTCATCATCGATCTGAGAAAATAACAAGTCTATGATACCAAAATGTTTTTTAGAAACTTGGATGCCATCTTTATCTTCTTTGGCTATTTTGAATAGGAAGGTATATTTTTTAATCCATTCTTCTGGTATTGTCCCAAAAGAGCCATCGCCCAATACTACAAAACTCTGGTTATTGAGAATGGCTTTTTTAATGTCTTTGAAAGGTAGTATTTCGTCTCCCCACTGCGCAGTCACATTTACATCAAACCAATCTATACCACTAGAAATACTCATATTCCACGAAGGTGTAGAAGTATTGTATTTAAATCTTTTGAGCTCTTTTACGCCAACCAATTTTATATCTTGATCCATCAACTGTTTGGAGACATTGATAAACCAATTGTTTTTCATGACTTCTTCAAAAGGCAATTGGTAGTAAGGCGTATATACTTGATTTCGGAAATTAGGGTGTAGTGATTTTATGTATTCAGAAAATTCTTCTTCAACTTCTTTATTTCTACTGATCAAATAATTGACTCCATCTTCTTCTACAAATAATTCACCGGATGATGCTTTATCCAAAATGTAGTCTCCATAATAAAACTTTGGTTCCAAAAACAAAAAGCTATTCTGAAATTCTCGAAGGTGTAATGCAGGAGTCATCTCCACATCTTTGATTTTCATTTCAAGATCGTCGGGCAATGCTATGTTGTACTTTTGCTTGAGTGGAAGTAGAATCTCCTTCATTACTGTGAGCTTTTGCTTTATTGGAAAATAAAGTTTCCCTTTTGGCATTGACTCTAGCATAGGAATCATCTCCTCATTTTCAAGGATATAAAGTCTGTCGTCTATTTTTATCAAGCGACCTTGATAAATGTCTATTTCCGAACCAGGATCTATGGTCTCACCTTCTTTTGTTTTGAATATTAAATTCAGCATGACAAATCTATCATTTTGTTGTGTGATGATAGATGTAATAAGGCGATCTGGCGACAAGGTAAGATTAAATAGATTGGACTGGTGAAATATCTCCTTTTCTGGTAAAAATTTTACATCATTCCATTCAGACAGAATATCCCAATTTTCATAAAGCTTTGTGAAGAAATACTTTAAGTAAGACAGTTTTGTTTTTTCATTATAATATTTTTGAAAATTATTATAATTAAGCGTATAATAGGAGTCAAAGCTGATCTCATTTTTGAATTTTATAAAACTAAAATCCATCAAAACATTGAATCTTTCTTGAGACAAGACTGAAAATTGGCTTAAGTTTTCTTCATTGGAAAGAGA
>DAOLFJ010000201.1:0-8369 GCA_035326365.1 Saprospiraceae bacterium
CAGAACCCTAACCTATTGATTAGCAACTAAGAAAATTTTTTAAACATACTCTTAATTTTGGCGCTATTTTTGCCATAAGATGCAAAAATCGTGACAAAATTTTAGAGAAAAACTAACATCTGTATTGTTACAAAGCACTATTTAAAGTCGCCTTCTTTCCCAAATTTTACGGCAAGTAATGCATAAAATAACACTCTATGCTTTTGTCTATTTGAACTACCAAGTTGATCAATAACACCTGCGATAGCATCATCAAGCGCAGGTCCATCAGCAAGACCTAACTTTTTTACTAAGAAATTTGCTTTCACTCTTTCTAACTCTTCTTTGTCACTACTCGAAACTAAAGAAGCATCTGCTAGGTAAATAGAAGGACCTAGACTTTTAGCAACTCCTGTAATCAAATCTTCCGATAACTTTAAACCAAGTTCTTTGGAAGCATCCATGTACAATTGAACTTTTTCATCAAATTGACTCATCATTTAAATTTTTAAGGGTTTATATAAAGATTCAGCAAATATAAATCATAATTTTAATTCATAATAAAAACTTTACATTAAATTTAATTTAAAAATCAAAACTAATTAACCATAACTCTGTAAGAATGTAACGAAAGTAACCAAGGATGCAAATCAGTGGTATAAGTGGAAAGCAATTACGATTTTAGTACTATTTATGCGTTAAAATTGCAAACTTGTCAAGCATCAACATGAAAGATGTGACAAAATTGATTGTTAACTTGATTAACCTAAATAATTATTAAAAATCATAATTAATTCTACCAAAAACCAATAAGGATGATATTGCATTTAATATGTATCTATGTATTTGTCAGAATATTAAACTAATGTCTCACCATGAAAATAAATAATAAAGATACTCGTTATTCATTTTTATTTTCTAATTTTGCACCTTAATTTTTAAATAGCAAAAAATTATAATATGTTATCAAGAGTTTTAATTGTATTGTTTTGTTTGTCATTTACTTTATTAAATGCTCAATCCAACGAAGATATCCTCATGAAAGTAGGTAAGTCAGATGTCAAGGTTTCTGAATTTAAATACATTTATGAGAAAAATAACGGTGGCGCAGCTGATTACTCGGCAAAAAGTGTAAATGAATATTTAGATCTTTACACTAAATTTAAACTTAAGGTTGAAAAAGCAAGAGAACTTAAACTAGACACCATTACTGCTTTGAAAACAGAATTAGAAGGTTATAGAAAACAACTTGCTAGTTCTTACTTAATCGATAAAGAAGTAACTGATTTTATTCTTCGTGAATTATATGAAAGAATGAAAACGGATGTAGCCTTTAGCCATATATTTATTCCAGCTGCTGAAAATAGCACTTATGCAGTAAGAGAAGAAGCTAAAGCAAAAATAAAAGATGTTAAACTAAAATTGGCAGCAGGTCAGAAATTTGAAGAATTGGCTCAACAGTTTTCTCAGGACAAAACAACGGCTAGTAAAGGTGGAGAAATGGGATACTTTACGGCAAAACTTCCTGCCGGCTTTTATGAGTTAGAGAGTGCACTGTACAATACTAAAGTAGGTGAGACATCAGATATTCTAAAAACAAAAATAGGTTACCACATTATTAAAGTGACCGATAAGAGACCTGCAAGGGGAACACTAGAAGTGGCACATATACTACTAGATCCTGAAAACAAGGTGTTAGCAGATAGTATTTATAATGCACTTAAAGCGGGTGCAAGTTTCGAAAGTTTAGTGGTTAAATACTCAAAAGATAAAAATTCTGTCAAAAACAATGGTAAATTACCCGTTTTTGGAATAAATACGTATGATAGAGTTTTTGAAGATGCAGCTTTCAAAATCACAGAAAATGGAGGCTATTCTAATCCAGTTATGACAAAATCAGGTTGGCATATTATAAAAAGACTTTCTAAACCTGATATGGATACTTATGAACTTTTTGTAAAAAGAAACAAAGCACAAATAGGTAAAGATCCTAGGTTTGATATTGCGAAAACAAAACTTATCAGTGATATTAAGAAGTCTTCAGGATTTGTAGAAAACTTAAAAGAACTTGAGCGATTTACCGAAAATCTAGACGAAGAGTTTTATTCATTCAAATGGTCACCAAATGATCAAACACCAACAGTTCAATTATTCGCCATTGGTGGAGATAATATTTATAGTGTCAAAGATTTTGCCGATTATTGTAAAAAGAACACAAAAACAAGGTTGAAATATGACAAATCAAAGCCACTTATCGAAACAGTGGAAGAATTGTACAATGAGTATGTGAATGATGCAGTGATGTCATTTGAAGAAAAATCATTGGAAGTAAAATATCCTGATTTTAAATCCCTTATGAGAGAATACGAAGAAGGTATCTTATTATTTGAAGCTACCAAAATTAACGTGTGGGACAAGGCAAATCAAGATACAGTAGGACTTAAAGCTTTCTTCGAAACAAGACCAAATATCTACATGTGGGACGAAAAAGCAGAAACCACAGAATTTACCATTGCCACAGCCGATAAAGAACTGGCTGAAAAAATATATAAATACGCTTCCAAAAATAATGCTGAAAAAGTAGAGAAAAAATTCAACAAAAAGACAAAAGTTGTATCAAGTAAGAAGTCAGATTTCGAAAAAGGAGCAAAAGAAGTTTCTGATGTAGAATGGAAGGAAAATGTACTAAGTACTTTGGCTTTTAATAATAAAGACACTTATACATTTAAGAAAGTAAATAAAATAATACCTTCTAAACCAAAAAATCTTTCAGAAGCTAAGGGATATGTGGTAGCAGATTATCAAGATCATTTAGAAAAGGAATGGTTATTAGAATTAAAAAAATCTTACGAAGTTAAGATTGTTGATGCTGTCCTACAAAAAATCATTAAAAAATAAGCAAACATTGAAGTATTGCGTTCACATCGCTATTTTTTCATTATTTTTACAAACAGGATGTAAAGATGGTTTTAATTTTAACCAAAAATCAAAAGATCCTGTCATTGTAAAAGTTGGCAATCGTAATTTATTTAAATCTCAGCTCGATGGATTAATTCACGATATGACCTCTCCTACGGATAGTGCCGCAATTGTGGATGGATTTATTGAAAATTGGATTAAAGAGAATTTAATGATCATCGAAGCTGAAAAAAATGTAGCAGCTGACATTAATCTAAATAAGCTCATAGAAGATTATAGGTCATCTTTATTAGTGTACAACTATGAAAAGAAACTTATTGAAATGGAGCTAGATACAGTCGTAGAACAAAGTGAAAAGGTTAATTTTTATACGGGTAATCCAAATCAGTTTAGTCTATCCCACCCTATCCTAAAATGTATGGTGGCAAAGATCCCGTCCAAATCAAAAAATATCTCTTCACTAAAAAGACTTCTTGAAAATAAGGACATCACTGAAGCGACTTTTTATATCAAAGAGAAAGCTACCTTCCATTTTTTGGATACAGCAAAATGGATTACGGTGGATGATCTCAAAGCATTTGTTCCTGAAGATATGCTTGAAAATGCTAAGCTTAGTAAGAATAAAGTGTACCAGCAAAAAGACGGAGAATCTGAATATTTTGTTAAAATTCTAAAATTTTACAGCGAAAATGAAATTCCACCGTTTGAATATATAGAAGATAAGATTAACAAAATAATTCTTGGTGATCGTAAAATAAACCTTCTAAAAAACAAAAGACAGGAACTTTACCTTCAAGGTAAAAAGAATGATGAATTTGAAATTTTTAAACTAAATCAATAGAATAGATGAATTTAATTCAATTTATAAGTGGTACGATTATTTTCTTCGCGATAAACAGTTCAGTGGTTGCTCAGGAGAAATTGGTCGATAAGGTAGTTGCAAAAGTGGGAAGTGAATATATATTACTTTCAGAAATTGAAGAAGAATTCTCTTATGCAAAATCAAAAGATCCCAGTCTTTCAGATGATATTAAATGTGTTATTTTGGACAATGTAATTGCACAAAAGCTTGTAGTATATCATGCTAAAATAGACAGTGTAGAGATCACTGATGAAGAAGTGGAAGTTCAACTTGATTATAGATTTGAGTCGATTTTACGCCAAATGAATGGGGATGAATCGTTTTTTGAAGATTATTATGGTGCTACCGTTTCAGAAATGAAAAATAGATTTAGAGATGATCAAAGACACAAGATTTTAGCAGAAAAAATGCAGTACAAATTGATGTCAAGTATTGAAATCACACCTAAAGAAGTAGAAAAGTTTTTTAACACCGTACCAAAAGACTCACTGCCATATTTTAAATCTGAAATGGAAATTTCTGAAATTATAGTCACTCCGAAAGTAAATGCTGTAGAGAGACAAAAAGCACTTGACAAAATCACCATGCTAAGAGAAAAAGTAGTATCAGGCAGTGCAACTTTTGAAACAATAGCTAGCCAACATTCACAAGATCCCGGATCTGCCTTGAGACAAGGTGATCTTGGATACGCAAAGCGAGGTGTGTATGTACCAGAATTCGAAGCTACTGTATTTTCATTGGCAAAGGATGAAATCTCAGAAATCATAGAAACTGAATTTGGCTTTCACTTCATACAATTGATAGAAAGACGCGGTAACACAGTAAGAGCGAGGCACGTATTGATCAAACCTGAGATTACTGCAGCTGATTTAGAATTGGCTAAAAACAAGTTAGACTCTGTGAGAAACATGATATTAAAAGATTCACTTAGTTTTGAATTAGCAGTAAAGCAAAATTCCCTAAAAGCCTTACCTTCATTTTCTAACAATGGAAGGGTTAAAAACGATAGGACAAATAATACTTTTTTTGCAGCTGATGACTTCGATCCTGATACATATTTCGCAATATTTGAATTGAAGCCAGGACAATTATCAAAACCATTAGAGATAACCTTACCAGATGGTAAAAAAGGCTTCAGATTGATAAAACTTCAATCAATCTCAAAACCTCATAAAGCCAATATGACAGAAGACTTTGATAAGATCTCCAATTTTGCGAAGGAAAGCAAGAAAAATGAGTATTTTATGAAGTGGTTGCAAAAGAAAAAGTCTGAAACTTTTATTTACACAGACCCTATGTTTAAGGACTGTGCAATTAAAATCTAGTTTCCTTTAAAAGGATGTGGAGAATACCGGGCTCGAACCGGTGACCTCTACGCTGCCAGCGTAGCGCTCTAGCCAACTGAGCTAATTCCCCGACAAAATTGGCAAAGGCAAATGTAATAACTAATTTACAATATTTGATTATTAATTTTAAAAATGGTCATTTCTAACTTGTAATTCATTTATCATTTTTATTTAACATGACGCACGAAGACATCATAAAAGATATAAAACAAGGTAAGTTTCACCCAGTATATTTTTTACATGGAGATGAGCCATATTTTATAGATGTAGTCAGCGATTATATTGAAAAGAATGTACTTACAGAAGGTGAAAAAGCTTTCAATCAAGTTGTCGTTTATGGCAAAGATACAGAATTTAAAACGATAATCGATGAAGCCCGCCAGTTTCCGATGATGTCCAGTTACAGGGTAATTATTTTAAAAGAAGCCCAAGACATGAAGACATTACAAGATTTGGCCAGCTATGTAGAAAAACCTTCCAACCAATCCATCTTGGTAATTTGTCACAAATACAAAAAAGTAGACAAACGGACTAAGTTTGCAAAATTACTTGATTCTAAAGCTGTTGTTTTTGAATCAAAAAAACTTTACCAAGATAAAATTGCCCCATGGATTACTTCTTATATCAGAAATTTGGGGCATATCATACAACCAGCTGCAGCAGATTTATTGTCGGAGTATTTAGGTTCTGATCTTAGTAAAATAACAAACGAAGTAGATAAATTAATCTTGAATGTCAAAAAAGGCGATAGCATCACCATAGAAGACGTAAAAGACCAAATTGGCGTTAGTAAAGATTTTGATGTTTTTGAGTTACAAAAAGCCCTTGGTGAAAAAAACTTTGCCAAATCTAGTGTAATTGTTAGGTATTTTAGTGAGAATGCTAGTGCAAATCATCCCGTTGTCATCGTAGGAAGTTTATACAGCTACTTTAACAAAGTATTTATTACTGCAATGAATACCAAAGAAAGTGATCAAAATTTGGCAAAACTATTGGGACTTGGTACAGCTTTTTTTGTCAAAGACTACAAAGTTGCAGCCCATAATTATCCAATATCCCAATTGAAAAAGATCTTTCAAGCTTTAAAAAAAGCAGATTTAAATTCAAAAGGTGTTGGTGTCAGACGTGGCGAAAACAGTGCTATATACAAAGACATCCTCATAGCTTGTATGGGATATTGATGCGTGAATATTGTTTTATTTTATTATACCTACATGTTTTTAGTAAGCTTCTGAATTACCTTAAACTCGCTTAAGAAAACTTTACCAATCACCCTAAAGGCTGTGTAAAAAGGAATAGCAAGTACCATACCCAATATTCCTCCTATTTTAGCGCCTACCATGATGATGATGAATATTTCTAATGGGTGAGCTTTCACACTTTTAGAAAAAATATTGGGCTGAAGCAACACATTATCAATAAGTTGCATAATGGCAAACACAGTGATGACCTTAAATAATATAGGTACCATCTCGGAATAGAAAGGTACTTCTAGATTGGATGAAAGTGTAATCATCAATCCAAATCCTACTCCAATGATTGGTCCGATATATGGAATTACATTCATAACTCCAGCAAAAAAACCTATCAATAACGCATTTTTAACGCCCATTAAAGTGAGTGGTAAAGACACAATAACGGTGACTATAACTACTTGAAATAAGATGCCAATAAAATACCGAATCAACAACTTACTAATTTCATCTACGGCTTGTCTAGCGTGGCCCTCATATGTCACAGGAACTAGGGCAGCAATGATATTATCAAATAGTCCTTGCTCTCTCAAAAAGAAAAAGCCTATAAAAAATACTGAAAAAACGCCAACAATGATATTGCCAAAAGCATTAACGGTAGAGCCAAAAATAGATTGTATAGTAGCTGGATTCAAGTAATCAGATATCATATCTTTGAATTTACCAAAAAAGTCTTTATCACTAGATTGCTCATTTTCAATATTTTGAATGGGTTCAGGATTTTCTGAATGAACATTTATAAGTAAATTTATAGACTTGTAAGATTGGACAGAAGTATCTGCTTGTTGATTAAATGAATCTAATAAAATTTGGTGCGTGATAAAGTTTTTTGGAACATCTTGAGGGATATCTGATTTATCAATAATGGAATCTTGATCGATCATGAGTTTTTTATTTACAAGCCATTCTTCCCAATCTCTAATGGGTTCTTCTAGGGCCAACACTACCCTATTATAGTCTACTTTTGATAAGTTTTCAACTTGATTTACTAAGGGTGGTACAAAAATCCAAACCAAAAATAAAAAACTAAGCACAAACAGACTAAGCGTAAGGATGGCAGCAATGTTTTTATTCAAAAACCTTCGCAAAAACACAACCACTGGTGCCCCAACCATCGATATGACCCACGCAATCAATATATAGGTAACTATGTCACTAAGATAGTAAATAATACCTGAAACCAACAATATTGGAACCAAAGCAATCAGATATTTTATGTTAAACTTCATATGACGATTTTACGACTACAAATATAGGTTATTATTAAATAATTATTAACAAATTCACAAAACAAAGGAAAAATAACTATATAACATACTATTTATCAATTACATATAAAATTAATAAAATCGTATTATATTAAATGTAATTATTACTTTGTTATCCTAGATTTTTGTCATACCTTTGGGTCTTCAAGAGAACTGATAATACTCTTGATTCGATTTTAGAACCATAAACTTAACCTGAAGAATGAAAAATCTCATCTTTAAAAGGGTAATTGCATTGCTTTTATTTAGCAGTTTGCATTTTATCTCCTCAGCTCAATCTTTATTTCAAGACTCATTAGTGTATGATATTAGTCCTTCTGACATAGCTTCATTAGAAGCGGCCCCTAATTACAGTCAGGATATCAATATTACAGAAGGTGTTAAATTTACTCTTCCGGATCCGAAGGGAAATTTTACAGAGTATTATTTCTTTAAAAACAAGGTTCTGTCTCAAAATATGATATCTCAGTATCCTGATTTATTTACACTTACAGGTTACTCGGATTTAAAAAAAGACCATTACGTCAATATAGTTTTACATCAAGGCAAGATAAGTGGAATAATCCTTAAAAATCAATCTCCTGTTAGTTTAATCAGGTTTATGTCAGGCAATAAATACATGACATATTATGGTAAAAATTTCCAGTACGAGTGTTCGACGATTCAAGGTAATTTTAGACCTAACGGAAACTCAGGCGCAAGGACAGCAAGTAATGGGACGACTTTAAAAAATTATACATTT
>DAOLFJ010000202.1:0-8303 GCA_035326365.1 Saprospiraceae bacterium
GGTTGTTTAACCATTTGTAAAGTAGGGCTTGCTGTAGCAAACCAACCATCTTTATAAAAATAACCTGTCAAACTCGCACTATCAATTAAAGAAGGTGAAAAGTTCAAACCAAAAGCAAGGCCGAAAATATCAACAACAGGTTTAGTTTCCGTACCAATCACTACATCTAAAATCAACAAATCACCTGAGTCTAGTTCTGTACTATTTGGAATAAGCATAAAAGGATAATCCTTAATGCCTAACACCTCAGTAGGAACTAAGTTATGTATAGCTGCATAATATTCTGATATAGCCATGGTGTCAGCAGCTGTCAAAATACCATCTCCATTTGCATCGATATGCTTTGTATCTATACCATTAGGTTGAGGTACATTCCATGAATTACTATGTTGACCAGCCCGGTATGAATAAGGCAAATCATCTCTAGATGAACCTGTAAGCCCCATATACCTACCCAATGACAACAAATCTGTGACAGAAACACGTCCATCACCATTCAAGTCACCAGCCCAAACACAATCTCTGCCTACACACTTGCATAATGAATCTTGTTCACTATCTACTACATTAATATACAATTTATATAATAGACATGGATTATTTTCTATACAATATTCCACTGAAATTTCATCTGCGCCATAATAATTTTGATCAGGCGTATAAAGTATCTTTGCCTTTGTGGTGAGTTGATTACAGTTTTCTTCGATAGATGTACTATCATTAAATATTTCAACTGTACCAAATGAAGGTGCGTCAACTAATTGAAATGAATATCCACTGACAGGGACATCATATTCTAACGCCAAACTAGTATTTTTATCTGTATTGAAAGTATATTCAATATCACTTTGTGGTTGAAAATTACCAATTACGATTTTGATTTTACCAGTGTATTTGTTATTAGCACCATAGTTTACGGTGTAAGTAAAATTCTTTTCACCAGAAAAATTAGCAGGTGGTGTGTAAGTAAAGATTCCTAATGTATCGCGAACTAAAGCAGATGAATACGCAGAAATAGGAAATTTACTATTTAAGTCATTTGCAAAAACATCAAATGTAATCGGCGTATTTTTGGCTGTATAAAATTTATCATCCCTAACAGTACTATTATTATGTGGGATATTGATGAGTTTTATAATAACCAACCTACTATTTCCATCTTCATCAGAAAATAAAAAACTGTCAGTGCCAGTCGCTCCTTCATTGGGTTCATAATAGTAAACCAAATCATGAATCTGTGATACAATACCTTTTTCAGCTAGATTAGATTCATCTAATGCTAACCCTGTAAATGGCAAAATTATATATTGACCGCTTGTATTTAATAAAGTGTAACGTAATGTATCATTTGCTAATGCATTTTCATCTTCATGCAAGATATAAATAACTGAATTCGCTTTTGCACCTAATGAATCACTTACACTGTAAACTATATAATCGCTTTTCAAATCTTCGCTCGGTGTGTAAGTAACAACATCATTTTCATAAGTAGCATTTCCATATTGAACTTGACTAACACCATTTAAAGTTAAACCTGAAGTGGTCGACTCATCATTTATTAATGGATTGATAGTTATGGTTGTGTCGCCTGAAATTGTTATAAAATCCGGCCTTGCTTTAATTTTTGATGCAACAGAATTTATGTTATAAGTTGTATACTTGACTTGATTAAAAGAAGGACCATGTTCTACTATCACTCTAGCTCCCGATAAGGTTGGAGAAACAATACGAATTTCGATGACTTTAAGATTGTTGCCTATTGAGTAAGATGTTACATTTACGCCAATAACAGGAACACTCTCTAACGGTAGGGCTGAATAAAGGGTATCATAGTAAACCTCACCAGGCAAAAGGGAAATATTAACTTCACCAGGATTGGTTTGAGCAGTCAACCTGGGGGAAGGCAGCAAAGCACAAATGGTTAAAAATAAGATGTATATGTATTTCATGGGTTCGTCTTAGGGAGACAATACTCCTATTATGGTTAAAAATTCAACCACAAAGTAAAGCAATAAAATGTAAACCAACAAATATATTTACATTTTTATCATAATTTTTTTATTAATATTTTAGATACTAACTTTCAATGATTTGAATATATTGATAATGTAGTTCTTACAAATTACATATTAACATCATATAAAAGAACTTAAAAGTTTTAAATAGTCAATATATAAATATATAATTCATTCATTATTGGTATAAAACACATAATGTAATACTATAATACATAAATCTTTATTTTTAAAATCACTAAGATTAAATCAAACTGTAATAGACTTAATAGGATTTCACAAAATAATTAAATTCATTTATTAAAAAATATCTTGCAAAAGTAATATATTTGTATTTTATATGGATCTTATAATCATTTAGATAAAACAATAAAATGCAAAACTAAAACTAAAGTAAATGAAGATTCATAATTGTAAAAATTTAAAAATTTATGTATTATTTTTAAAACACTTTTGGTCATTAGTTGGCTTCAAAATTAAAAATTTACTTAAAATTAATACCGAATTTATAAATGAATACCCAGCTTGATATAAAGAATTTATTTACAAATGTCATACAAAAATGAAAGATAGAAAAATAACAGCTGCGTTAACACAACTATCTGTTTATGAGTTAAATAGCTTTAATAAATATATAAACTCTCCCTACTTTAATGTTAATGAAAATATTTCAAAATACCTAGAATTAATCTTAGATTGGATTAAAAAAGGAAATACGAATGATGATGTTCCAAATGAAGAGTTGTGGAAAAAGGTCTATGGCGATATACCCTATCATAGCCAAAAGTTTTTAAAATTAAACTCTGATTTGGTCAAACTATTGGAAGATTTCCTAGCACAACAAGAATATGATCATATGCTGAGTTTGAGAACAAATCTAAAATTAGAAGGTGTGAGAAAACGTGGCATAGAAAAACTATATAATGGCATCATAGGTGAACTAGAAAGACTCGAAAAGATGGAAGTAAACCAATCTGTAGAATATTATTACACCAAGTATCAAATAGAAAGGGGCTTATTCAACCTTAAAACAGAAAATGAGAAAAAAAATGCCAAATTTGAAATAGAAACTGAACTTAACATAAATAAAATATCTGAAAACTTAGATTACTTTTACATTGCAGAAAAACTTCGTCTTTATTGTACATTACTTACCTGGAAAAAAATGTATCAATTAGATACGGAAATGGACTATATGGATTGGGTAATTGAACATGCAAGTTATGAAAAATACTTTCAAATCCCACCAATTCAGTTATATAACAAAATGAAATCCACATATATTGAAGGTGAAAACACAGATCATTATTTTGAGCTCCGTCATATGATAAAAAAATACATACATTATTTCCCAAAAGAAGAAGTTAAGGAGATATATGCAACTGCAATTAGTTATTGTATAAATAGGGTAAATAAAGGTGATACGAGTTTTCACAGGGAAAATTTCGATCTATATAAGGAGACAATTGATAATGAAATCTTTATAAGTAATAATGAAATTTCTGTATCGAATTTCAGAAATATTGTTCCAATAGCGCTTAGGGTTGGAGAGTTTGATTGGGCAGAAAACTTTATTTTTGAATATTCAAAGTATATAGATGAAAAATACAGGGCCAATGCTGTAGAATTTAGTTTAGCTAGATTAGAATTTTATAGAAAGGACTTCAATAAAGTACTAGACCATCTAAATAAAGTTACCTACGAAGATGTATGGTACAATTTAGGTTCAAAAAGTTTGTTGATCTTTACCTACTACGAACTAGATGAGACAGATGCTTTAGAATCTTTGCTCCAGGCTTTCAAAATGTACATCAGAAGAGAAAAATCATTAACAATCGACAGAAAGGACACATACCTCAATTTGATAAAATTTACCCTTAATCTTATGAAGCTAACTTACAAAGACAAAGACAAACTTACCAAACTAAAAACAGAAATAACTAATACTAAAGGTGTGGTGTCAAAACCATGGCTATTAGAAAAAATAGACATTCTTCTCAACAAAAAATAGAAAAAAGTGCCCGAATCAGTTTATTTTGCAATAAAAAGTGAGATATCCGGGCACAGAGTCCATGGGAATATGGATCATCCTCGGCACTAGTCAAATAGCCGACAATTATGGGATTATAATGGATGACCGAACAAAAGAATGTTTTGGGGGAAACAGTAATTCGCTTTCAGCCAACTAAATGATCATCATAACAAAACCAAATAGCGTGCCAAAATAAAAATGAATTTGATGGGAATTAAACTTTACTGCTGATTAGCATAAGTGTAGTCAATTGTATTGCAAATAAATATAGCATAATTCACTTATGGACAAAAAAAAAGAGATCATTTCTGATCTCTCTTAGCAGCCCGTAGGGGAATCGAACCCCTGTTTCCAGGATGAAAACCTGGCGTCCTAACCGCTGGACGAACGGGCCATTTTTTGTAAAGCGACGCAAAGATATATACTTAATTTATATTTTAAAAATCTTTTACAAATATTTTTAAAAAAAAATATTAATTCTTCTTCATTGGTCTTGTTTAAGAAAGCATCACATATAGCAATTGAGCAAATAATATCTTCATTACCAAGGAAATAGGAAACATAAAGGAATACCCTATAGCTGGCACCCTATTTTTTGTAATATCGGTCGCAAATTCCAAAATAGCAGGCTGATTGGATATAAAACCTAGCAATAATGAATATGGTATCTTTATTAGCTTATACCCTACCCATAGACTGAGTAAAGCAGAAACGATACTTAATATAGACCCAGCAAAAAAGATATTGATCCACGCACCATCACTCAAACTTGTCAGTAAGGTATTACCGGACCTAATACCAATCACTGCAAGTAAGAGTGTCAATCCAAGCTGATTTAGCGTCACATTAGAGCCATAAGGTAATGTCCATACAATCGGGCCAGTACGTCTTAATGTGCCTAATATTAGTCCTATAATCAAGGGACCACCAGCAAAACCAAGTTTAAATGATATGCCTCCCGGAAGCGAAAACTCAATCATACCAAGCAGAAGGCCTAAAGCAATGCCTAAGCCAAATGAAAACAAGTCAATTTTACTCGCTGCATAGTAACTGTCTCCAAATAATTTTTGGATGTCTTTGATATCTTTCCTTCGAGCTACAAATCTAATTCTATCTCCTAATTCAAGGATGGTATCACCCTTTGCCAACATCTCCGTGTCTCCTCGTCTTATCCTAGTGATGATGGCAGAATATTTTTCTTGAAGGTTAAGTGATGACAGCTCTCTTCCCACCATATCAGGATTTGATACAAATATTCGCACTACATCGTATTCCTTTCTATCATAGGATAAACTTGTCTCAGCTTCTTTTCCTAAAACAGATTGGGCTTGTTCTATTTCTTCAGTCGTACCCACCAATATAATTTTGTCACCTTCAATTAATGTAGTATCCCAATTTGACAATTTTGTACCATAATGCAAACTATCCACCCTACCAAAAACAATATTCCACTGATAGGCATTAATGATATCTCTTAATTGTTTTTGAGAAATTTCAGGATTGGTTACCTCTATAGTTCTGTGTGTAAGATCTTCATCAAGTGGATAATCTTTGCGAAGGATATTTTTCTCAGCGGCATAATCTATTTTTAGAAATCTCTCCATGATTTTAATGGCAATCATTACGCCCAATACACCCATAGGATATGAAAACGTGTAGCCTACAACTAGATTTTGAATCGTTGAGTCGTCTGCCTTTCCTTTGAGATTAATCATATCTATGACAGAAGCTAATGCGGTCGTATTTGTAGAACTACCAGAATACATGCCAACAATAGTAGCTTTATCAAAATCCATTAACCAATAAATCACGACGGTAACTAGTGTAGACAAAGTGAGCATTAACATAATAAATATAATATCTCTCCAACCATTCTTTTTGAATGACTGAAAGAACGCAGGACCCGAACTTAAGCCCACAGAGTAGACAAAAAAGACAATACCTATCTGAAATATAATGTCTGGGACGATAAATCCAGGATCCATGGCACCAAATGCTAATCCCACAAAAAGTACTGCAGCAGTACCAAGTCCTGTTCCACGGAATTTAAGATTACCTATCAAGTATCCTATTGCTGCCACAATAAACAAAAGCAACAATGGATTTTCTTTTAAAAAAATATTCATAACTTGTTAAACAATACTAGGTTACATAAAGTTGAAACCATGATAGTAAAAATAAAATATAATTCCGATTTACGGCAATTATTCATACTATATTAACGAAACTAACAATAATAAGGCCCAAAACAGAATATTATTTCAATTTAACTATTTAAATAATATCAATCCAACCACACTTCTACAGCACCACCACCGTTTTTAGAAAAAGTAAATCTTACTTGCGGAAATCCTTTGAGCTGGGCTTCGATCTGTTCTTTCAAAACACCAGCACCTTTGCCATGAATAATAGTAATGTGGGGATACTTTTTTGAAATAGCTTCTCTTATGAACACTTCGCTTTTTTGCACCTGAAATTCTAAAATTCTTGCGGGCAACTCATTTTGCATGTGTGGGGCCAATTTTTCTAAATGCAAATCTAAAGTATGATCAAATTTGATTTTAAGCGGTACTACTTTTTTTGCTTCCGAATTATCATTTTTCAGAAACTCATGAATATCAGGAAAATATTCAGCTTCAGTTATAGTTTTTAAATTATCTGCCGTAACAAGAAATATTTTATCTCCAATACGCACCCTTGCTCTACCATCCTTCGAAATCCCTTCAAACTTACCTTGATTACTTGAAGACAATACTTCTACCCTATCACCTATCCATAGCGTTTTCAAATCCATAGTTGGGTGTATTAAAAATTTATCTTGAATTGTGTCTTTAATTCTGTAAAGGTATTTCCATTTATTTCATTATTGCCAGAACTGATGACGTCCACATTTTGAAAATATGTACGCCCTACCCTAAACTCCCAAGTATAATTTCGTGCAAAACGATAACGCATGTTCACATAAAACCTAGTTCCTCGATTTTGGAAAAAAGGTATGTAAAATTCATAAAGCAAATCGTTTTCATAAGCATAAATCCTAGAATCAAAGCTATTCACATCAAATATTGCATACCTCGCTGTGAACGATATCGGCTTAGCAATAGGTTTGTACATAATATCTTGATACATCAAAAAACCATTGGATGTATTGCCAGCTTTCTCAAAAAATGAAAATTCAACCCTATCTCTCAATTCCCATTCCTTATTTACTTTAAAACTTAGATGTGCCCTTAATCGCTGTAATGAAATAGGTTCTGGATAATCAATAATGGCTTCATTACTAGAATTCAACATCTTTTGTTCACTTCTATATTGGATATAAAAGTCCAATTTCCTTTTGATCGAATATGCTATCTTGATTAAGAATTCTTTGCCATCAGCAGGTCCATCTCTACGATACCCTACCCAAGGATTTTGCCACAAATCTGCATAAGTACTGACGACAACGCCTTTGAAGGGTCTTAATTCCATACCCAAATAAATGCCTTTTTCATTAACAGGTTGGCTCGATTCTGCAAATGCATTTGCGTTAAGTACTTGGTAATCGGGATCATAATTTCTATACACTAATGACATATCAACTTTCCTATCCAATCCCAAGAGTAGTCCATGAATTTGGGCTGTACCACCATTGTCACTTGCAGCTAACTCGCCAAAAAATGTATAATTTCGATATCTCCAACTGTAATCAACACTGGCATTCACAAGACTAGTACCATTAAAAAGAAATTTGCGATATAATGCTTGATCTCTCATCAATGGTGCATCAAAACCTGTATATAGTATATTACCTGCAAGTTTAAAATCTCTAACTTTATATTGAAGTTTCCCACCTGCATTGGACTGATAAATAGAATTTTTATTGGCAATTTCAGATCCTGTACGGTGAAAACCATCAAACCTGATAGATCCAAAAGAATCAAAATCAGTGTTTTCAATAGTATCTCTATCTACGCTAGCATCAATGGGTTTATATGAAGCAAAGAAAGCTGTTTCCCACTTTTTATTAAGATTTAAAACTATTCCCCCTCCACGAAAAAAATTGACTTCATTCACAGAACTATATGGTCTCACCGTCCTACCAGCTCGTTTTACATTAAGAACAAAAGATGATTTTCCTGCTCCAAAATCATTGTGAAGTATTAAACCTTGACCTAAACTCACTGCATAATCCCCAAGAGATAAAATGCTAATTGTTTTATTTATATTTCTAGCATATACAAAAAATGAATAGAAATCAAACCCATATTTAGACC
>DAOLFJ010000203.1:0-8257 GCA_035326365.1 Saprospiraceae bacterium
CACTATCTATATCCTGATTACCAATACTTATGCCGCTTTCATCTTCGATACCCCTAACTTCTGCATAGTTTGTCCATGCATTTGGTTGCGCACAGGCTTGAGCTCTAAGATCTATTCTAAGTGTTTTTGATTGTCCTGGCGATAATGAACCGACACAAACTGTAGTAGCTTGTGCACCACTCACAGCCCATGGTTGACTACCACTAACGTAAGTAAATCCGCAAGGAACATAATCCACTATGTCAACGTCATACAAAGTAGTATTACCTTGATTTATGATCTCAATATTAAAACTAACTACATCACCATATCTGTACGGAGCTGGTGTAACGGTAGTTTTTCTTAATGCGATGTCAATAATTCTTGGTCTTGCACCATCATGATCATCCTCATCTGTAAATGGAGTGCTACCACCAGGTGTACCTGTTCCATTACCTAAAACATAATCATCTGATGGTGACCCAATTTGTCCACCACCATCGTTATTTGGATTATTATCTGGATTGCTATCAGCATCCGTTACTGGATTTCCACTTCCATCTGTTGAAGATGTGATTTCTGCAAAGTTATCCCATGCTGTTGCGCCAGACGACATCTCTAGATTTAATACTATAGAAATAGTCGTAGAAGCTCCAGCAGCCAAAGGTCCAGCTATGGTTCTCGTTACTGTCGGTGCAGCCCCACTCCAAGTAGGATTAGAAGCTCCAGCAAAGCTGTATCCAGCAGGAATATAATCACTAACTACGATATTACTTGCAGTTGTATTACCTTGATTGATCACTTCTATATTAAATGTCAAAGGCTGTCCATATGTATGTGGGCCTGGAGTTACAAGTGTTTTCCTAAGAGCTAAATCAAATACTTGAATCAATTCTGGATCGTGATCATCCTCATCAGTTGATGTTGCAGTGTCTCCAGGTGCTCCACCTGCTCCTTTACCATTACCATCTACATAATCGTCATTTGAACTATTAGGTGAACCACCATCATCATTACCATTGGTATTGTCTGGTGCACTGTCTATGTCAGAACCATTAAGATTATTACCTTGAGTATCTTCCATGTTTCTTACTTCTGCATAGTTCAACCATGCATTTGGTGTCAAACATGGGATCACTCTTAAGTCTATTCTAATAGTAGTACTCGCCCCTTCTGCCAATATACCAGCAAGGTTAGTTTGAGCTTGAGCACCATTTAAGGTCCAAGTTTGACTTCCACCTACATATTCGAATCCACACGGTATATAATCTACCACATCGATATCCGTAAGGTCTACATTTCCTTGATTAATAACTTCCACATTAAAACTAACCACATCGCCGAACCTGTAAGGACCAGGGGTAACAGTTGTTTTCCGTAGTGCTATATCTACAATTCTAGGCGCAGCAGGATCGTGATCATCCTCATCTTCGTCAGGGTTTGCATTTGGCCCACCACCCAAAATATTATTGTCGTCTGCATCGCCAGGTTGAACTGGATTATCATTATTGGGGTTTCCATCAGCAACGCTATCAGCATCATCATTTCTGTTATTGCCTCTATCATCTTGTGCCGAAGTTACTTCCGCATAATTGTCCCAAGCGTTTCCTCCTGCCCCATTTTGTTGTAAGGTTAACACCAATGGTATTGTAACACTTGCTCCTGGAGCTATTGGTCCAGCTATTGTTCTAGTTGCCACTGATGGGCCACCATTCCAACCATTATTAGCTGCAAAAGTATAACCTGCAGGTATATAATCGCTTACGACTACATTGGTAGCAATAACATTACCTTGGTTATGTACCTCTACATTAAAAGTCAACGATTGGCCCCAATTGTAAGGAGCATTTGTGACTAAAACTTTTCTTAAAGCCACATCAAATACTTCAATCTTCACTGGATCGTGGTCATCTTCATCTCCATTTTCATTATTGATGGTATCATCTGTTCCACTTGTCACTCCTCCAAAATCAGGAACGCCACCATTGTCATTGCCATTCACACCATCAGGTGTACTGTCTACATCTATTGGTAAACCTGGCGTAGATGGGTCTGTATCATCTGCACTTGAAATCTCAGCATAATTTGTCCAAGCACTATTCTGATTTGTATAACACTCTCTTACAATAAGATCGACAAAGAAAGTAGTGCTTTGACCAGGGTTTAAAACACCTGTAAAAGTTCTTGTCACTTTTGAACCAGATAATGTCCACCCTGCATTTGTAGGAGAAGCAGCATTGTATTCTAATCCACATGGTAAATAGTCAGTTACTTCTATATTAGTAGCTGCTAAATTACCTTGATTAAATACTTCTATCTGATACATTACTGTCTGTCCATAGCTGAAGCTTGGTGTTGCAGTAATTTTAGTTTTTCTTAATGCTAAATCAAATACTTTTGGTCCGGCAGGGTCATGGTCATCTTGACTACCGATGCCAGTATCAGATGTACTAGCTGTGTCATTATCTCCAGGTCCTTGAGGAAAGATGTTATTTTCATTAGCCCCATTACTATTTGGTGAACTATCTACATCTACTACGGGATTGCCATTACCGTCTTGAGCCGAAGCAATTTCAGAGTAATTTACCCAAGATTTATTAGTAGAAGGAGTTACAATTCTCACAAATGTCAAATTTAAGTTCACTGTAGTACTTGCACCAGGTGCTAACGGGCCAGCTAATGTACGAGTGATCGTGGGAGCTGAACCAGTCCAACCGTTATTCGGAGCAAAAGTGTATCCTGCAGGAATATAGTCATTCAATACTATATTTGTTGCAGTTACATTACCCTGATTATAGACAGTCAATGTGAAGCTATGAGTTTGACCATATATATAAGGAGCTGATGTATTCAACACCTTAGTCAATGCTAAGTCAAATACATTTACCAATGCTGGATCTTGATCATCCTCGTCAGTAGCTGCATTACCATTTCCTGGTGTACCAGTACCATTTCCATTCAAATAATTATCTGCTGGACTTTCTGCTAGACCTCCAGCATCATTATTTGGACTTTGGTCCGGATCACTATCAATATCAAACATACCAATAGAGTTTCCATTCACGTCATTAAATGAACTGATCTCAGCTACATTTAGCCATGCATTTGGTGTAGCACTCGCTTGTAATGTTAACACAAGATCTACTGTCGTAGAACTACCAGGAGCTAATGGCCCCATAATAGTTCTTGTGATTAACGGTGCTGATCCAGCCCATCCATTATTTGATGTGAATGTAAATCCAGCAGGTACATAATCTGAAACTACTATTGATGCAGCAGTTTCGTTTCCTTGATTTGCAACTGTAATTCTGAATGTTATATTTTGTCCATAGGAATATGGGCCAGGAGTTATAATTTCTTTAATCAATGCCAAATCTACTACTCTTACAGTAGCAGGGTCTTGATCATCTTCATCTATTATACCATCTCCTGTGAGAATATTATCTGTAGGTGAATTAACGACACCTCCTGCATCATTAAATGGATTAGTATCTGGTGTACTATCTATATCATCTGTTCTTCCCCTTGTATCAGTACCAGCAGTAATCTCTGCAATATTTAATACGTTGGTAGGATTAACCGTATTATTAACAGTCAAGTTAATAGGAACTGTCACACATCCACTAACAGGAATACCACCAGCAGGGATTATACCTCCTCCTGATGTAAGTGTTCGGATTGCATTGGATCCTGATAATGTCCATGCAGCATCATTTAATGTAAAACCGGAAGGAATGTAGTCTATCAAACTAACACTAGTAGCGGCTTCAGTACCCTGATTGCATACTTGAATGTTAAAAGTAATAGTTTGACCTATACTAACAGGTAAATTATCACTTTTCTGTTTAATAAGGGCTAAATCAAAATAGCCACAATCCTGAGTCTGAACTGTGATCGGGCAACAAAGGCTGACCACACAACCATCACCATCCTGGGCTTCATACCTGAATATCTCTATTCCATCTGCCATCCCAGGCGTTGTAGTGTTTACCACCAACTGTCCTGCACCAACCTGTACATTCGCTTGGTTGTACCATAACACATTGGTAAGTCCACCAGTGGCAGTAAGGGTTACCGACTGTGGACCTGGATTACCAGGTGTGTCACAAATAAACTGTACAGGAGTCGAACATCCAGCACTACAGCTAGCTTGTGGCCCGACTACAACTGTTCGTTGACATGACAAGTCTGACTTGTCTGTCAATGTAATGGTATAACTTTGACCACTACCAGCAGTACCATTGCCGAGTGTAATTGCCAAAGTGCTCCCATACGTTCCCTCTTGAGGTGTCACGGTAGTACCTCCACTGACATCTATCCAAAAACCCTGAGCACTTCCACTTGTGGCAGAAACATTGAGATTAAATTGAATAGCATCATCAGATGGAGAATCAGAATTTTGACTCTGACAGGAAACACCTGTCACCGTCGGATTACCGATACTACATTGACCCCAAAGGCTCCCTGCCCCTGCAAGGAAGATCAGAAAAACAAAAGTGTGTAAGATACCTTTCATTACTTTGAGATTAAATGATTAAAAAAACTAATTTCCTCCCTAGGAGGCTTTCTATGAAATTTAACGCTTTCATAAGAGAGGGGATCCCTGAGAAATATAGTTTGATTATCAATCTTAAAGATGAATAATACAAAGAAGGCTATCTTAACTTACCTTGCAGCTGCTGAACAATCAACAAAAACTTTTAAAGTTTTACTTTTGAACATTTAAAGTATAACAATAAACTACCCTAACCTGTATGGCTGGAGTAAATGTTAAAAATGAAGTTAAAAGTTGATTAAGACGTTCATTTTAAAATAATTACAACTACAAAGTCCTTACCGAAAACTGTTTTTCAGTAACCGAGTTCTATTATCTCAAAATGCACTATTGCGCAGAATGCTAGGTTTATCGGGGGCAAAAATATTACTAATTATTTTAATATTATAATAAATAGTAATATTTTTATATATTTATTTTTAAATTTATATGTAAATTCAATTTATGCGCTAGTCCAACTGAGTAATTTCTATATTTCCCATAGTAATACGCTTATATACAAACAAGGATAAATTTGGTGATAAGGACTTTAAATACAATATATATGAAATATGAAACTAAAAAACAATGATAACTGAGATTACATAAAACAGATTGCAAGATAAATTTTAGCATCCAAAATTACTAAATATTATACCCATTTCCTCGATCTATAAACAGCAAATGCAGTGGGATTTATAAAGAATTCAATGATTTAAATTACACCAAACAAGACCTAATAATGACCAATTATTATCAGTCATTTGATCACATATAAAACCATCATCACTATTGACTCTTAGTATCTGAAACTTATTCATTTTCAAAATGTTTTTTTTAGTTAAGTCACAAATATGATGAAGTTATCATTTTCAACCATTTTTCCTTTTATACTAATTATTACCATCCTGACATATTTGGTATCAAATCATATCTTCTTTTGGGATACAGTACAACTTGGTGCAAAACATGGTCTTCATTTTTATGATACAAATTTTTCTGAAATATTACTACCTGATGCTATTGATAGTGGACATGTGCCTGTTTTTGGGATGTACCTTGCTTTAATGTGGAAAGTATTTGGGAAAACGCTATTTGTGAGTCATTTTACTATGTTGCCATTTTTATTTGGCATTGTAATTCAAAGCTTCCATCTAGTCAAAAGATATGTCCCAATAAATTACCTTTTTTATGCCTTATTATTATTTCTTTTGGAGCCCACCCTACTTGGTCAGGCTGCACTAGTTTCTCCAGATATTCCTTTGGTCTTTTTCTTTCTTTTGTCTTTAAATAGTACCCTAAGCAACAATCGGATTTTACTAACCTTTGGTATTATAGGTTTATTTCTAATCAGTATGAGAGGTGGAATGATATCATTTGCTATTCTTTTACTTGATTTATATCTTAATTATAATAAATCATCTTCAAAAGGTTTTTGGAGGCTTGTAAAAATGTCTTGGTCTTACTTACCAGGATTCTTATTGTTTTGCGTGTATAACTACGTCCATTACGTAAATAAAGGTTGGATTGGCTATCATGAAAACTCTCCTTGGTCACCATCATTTCAACATGTGGATTTCGCCGGTTTTGTAAAAAACATTATTGTTTTGGGTTGGAGACTTTTAGACTTTGGAAGAGTATTTTTGTGGATAATTGGACTATGGTTTGCTGTAAAATATTTTTCAAAATACAGAAAAGACAATAAAATAAAGGAGTTGTTAATCATTTTTTTGGTGGTAACAATTTGTGCTTCTATCAGTTTTTTGACATACACAGGATTAAATGCACATCGATATATTCTGCCTGTCTATTTAAGTTTTTCATTATTGGTCATTTATATGATATTTAGTAGTGAAATAATTCAAAAAAGATGGATTACTTCTCTTTTATGTGTTGGATTACTTAGTGGACATCTTTGGGTCTATCCATCACACATCTCGCAAGGATGGGATGCAAGTTTAGCGCATTTACATTACTATGATCTTAGAAAAAAAATGCTAGCAGATATGGATTCTTTAAATATTACTATTCCAGAAGTAGCTTGTGTTTACCCAAATAACAGTGAGCAAAGATATATGAATTTATCAAATGACACTACCAAGCACTCCGCTTTCGATCATGCACTTAGTACGTATGTTTTGTATTCTAATGTTTATAATGATTATACAGATGAAGATGTAAAAGTCTTAACTGAAGAATTTAAAATTACCAGTCATCACCAAAAAATGGGTGTATTTATAACCTTGTATGAAAGAAAATAAAAGTCCATTCTATTAAATGTTTGGGATTCTAATCGTATATTTTTTTTATTTGCTTTTTAATCAAAAATCATCCGAAGCCCAATCTGAGAAATCAGGCTTCGGATGTATAATTTAATACTACTAATCGCTAAAAATTAAATCCCAATCTTGCAAATATATACCTACCATCCGATCCCATTTGTACTGAATCATTAAACCCACCTTGATCAGTCCATCCATCATACTGTGGTGTTGGGTATTTATTTAGAATATTGTTGCCTCCCAAGGTTACTTTAAATTGGTCTGAAACAGCAATACTAGCAGACAAATCCAATGTTCCTGCTGCCGCATATGTGTCTGTGGCTACTTTGTATAATTCGTCTGCTTCACTTTGATTGGTAGCAGGTGAGTCCACCCATTGGAAATCTTGAATTTGCACTTGACTAAATTGCGTATAAACTATCATTGCTTCAAATCGACCTAACTGTAATATCACATTTGCTCCAACTTTATAATCAGGTGCTGCTGCTTGCAAATATGCTTGAGAAAAAGGTCCAAAAAAAGTAAATGGATTGAGTGTACCCGATTTTATTTTTTTGATTTCAGTATTATTAAAATTAGCAGCTATACCACCTGAAATGTTAGATTTTTTATTTAGGTAGTGTTTGTAATTTAAGATAATATCGACACCTGTTGTTTTAGTATCTACACCATTAGCAAAAAATTGAGCTGCTTCTGCGCCTACGTTTAAGGCTGAAACATCGAAAACGTCTGTTAGTATAATCCTATCTTTCACATCAATCATGTACCCATCAATAGTAGCTGTAAAATTTCCTTTTTTATAAGTCAATCCTGCCGAAAAATTATTTGCCTTCTCTTCTTGCAGTCTATCGATACCGAATGCTTTAGTTACTGTACTTGTATTGGATGCAAGAAGAGTTTGTAGAGATCGTCCAGCTACAATATTAGTAAATATAAGATTGTAATGAATCTGAGCCAAAGATGGGGCTCTAAATCCTGAAGATACCGAAGCTCGAATGGCTAAATCTTCAAGAATATTATATCTAGTTGCCAACTTATAATTTAGAGTACTGCCGAAATCGCTATAGTTTTCATATCTGAGTGCTCCAGAAAGTAAGAATTGACTGGTAACATTGAGTTCAGCATCACCATAAAAACCAATATTAGATCTAGATTTATCTACTGTATTTGCTGGGCTATATCCAGGAAACCCTTGCGACCCACCACCTGGTTCCACACCAAATTCGTTGACAAAAGGTGTCTGTAAAGCTGGATTTGTGATCGGTAACCCATTAATATCATAAGTGGCATATGAACCAACTTCTCCTGCATAAATTTGAAAATTTTCAGTCCTATATTCTGTTCCAAAAGCCAAATTTAGTCCCGAGGCAATCGTCTTATAATACTTAGAAAAATTGAGACCAGTGACATTCATCGCCAAATTATGTCCTCCTGCATCAAACTCTGTAGGAGATGCTGCTCC
>DAOLFJ010000204.1:0-8225 GCA_035326365.1 Saprospiraceae bacterium
ATGTACGATCAAAATGATAAAAAGGAACCTATAAGAAATTATACTTCATCCATTGACAATGTCATCAATTTTACCCGAATAAAAAATACATTTATCGACAAAGACAATATGCTTTGGATATCAACTAATAATGGAATTATAAAACTTCCCTTGAACAAACAACTTTTTGACAAAGTACTTTACAATAAAAATGATGTTTGGAGTAACGAAATGAGAGATATCATATCTACATCTTCGGGATTCAATATAGCGTTCTGTGAAATAGGTCAGACTGGCCTTTATAAAATAGATAAAAAAAGTCAAGAATCCACCTTGATGTTTCCGATAGAATTGACACCTAGTCTTGAGAGATTAAAACATGTGGCTTGCGATAAAAATATACTTTGGACATTTGGAAAGTTTCTTTGTAGGATAGATCTTGAAACTAACAAAATAGAAAGGATGCCCGTCGATATTAAAGATTTTTTATCCCCTATCAATCATAGCCCTTTTGCAATGCTCAACGATGGGAAATTGATTTTTGGCTATCATCTCTCAGATGTAGTTGTTTTCAATCCTGTTGATCAAAAAATGTCAAAATTAGACATCCAAAAACCCATGTCAGAGTCTATTCTAACAGAATTTTTTAAAGAAGACGAAGAAGGCAATATTTGGATTGGGACAAATTATGGTATATTCATAACAGATAATAAGGGCAAAATTCTATATGAAATAAATGAAAATACGAAACCAAGACTTAGCAACAATAATTGTCTATCTATATTAATTGATCATCAGGATCGAAAATGGATCGGAACATTTGGTGGTGGAATCAATGTTTTGGAAAAATCAAAAAATGGAAACTATACCAATTATGTTATTGATAAAGAATCGGGTCTTTGTGATGACAATATCACGGCAATATTAAAAGATGACCAACATTTTGTTTGGGCAAGTACATACAATGGAATTTCCAAAATAAATGCGGATTTAAATAATAGCCAAAATTTTTATGTTGAAGATGGATTGACTAACAATGAGTTTAACTATTCATCATCGATGAAAGATGAGGAAGGAAAACTTTGGTTTGGAGGCTTGAATGGTATCACTATTATAGACCCAAATAAAAATCTAGAACAACAAAATAATCCACCAGTCGTCTTATCTAGCTTTACTAGTTATGATATACGGTCAAATGAAGTTAGTCGTGAGTTCAATGATTTAGATAATAAAAGTAGGTATATTATCTCTCCATATACGAGTTGGTTTCAGTTCAACTGGTCCTTACCAAATTATTATAACTCTGCCAAAAACAAATACTTTGTGTGGCTAGAAGGTTTAGAAAGTAACTACTCTTTTCATGGTAACAATCCATTCATCAGATACAATAACTTGCCTCATGGCGAGTATGTATTGCATGTCCGAGCAACAGATAGTAAAGGAAATCCAAGTTTGGGCGAGATCGCTATATCTATTGTAGTCTTACCTTTTTTCTATCAGACATGGTGGTTTGGTTTATTGTGTGTTTTATCTATTGGTGTGTCATTTTATGCACTATACAGGTACAATCTCAACAAAAAACTAGCTATGGAAAGAATGAGAACACAGATAGCTAGTGATCTACACGATGAAGTAGGATCAATGCTGTCAGGGCTTGCTATGCAGAGTGAACTCCTACAAACGGAACCAGATTCACCTAATTTTAGTAAATTCGAAAATATAGCCAACCTCAGTCGAAATGTTGTGGGAAAAATGAGAGACCTTGTATGGAGTATCGATAGCCGTAGTGACACCGTCCAAGATTTAGTAGATAAAATGCACGAAAAAATGGCTACGCTCCTAGGACCGAAAGGTATAAGTTATAAGTTGGACATCAAGGACTTACCCTTGGACAAAACCATTGCTGTGATCACAAGACAACAACTTTTCCTGATTTTTAATGAGGCCATTACCAATGTGGTACGACACAGTAATGCTAGTGAAGTTAATGTATCTATGTATCAAACTAAAACGTCTTTTGAAATGATTATCAAAGACAATGGTATTACATCATCTCAATCTACCCTAAAATCTACAGGCTTCGGACTACGCAATATCCAAATGCGTGCTGCCAAAATCAAAGCAACCATCCATGTCGATAGAGTAGATGGTTATGAAGTTAGATTGTCAATGCCGAGAATATAGTGTCAGCTTTTTATATCACATCAAGATGTGATTGATTCGATTTTTTGGGTGAAGTATTTTTGTACTCATAAAATAACATTATCCAACCTCGTAAAAATCAATCAAAATGATACAATGCTCCATTTCTAATTCAATTTTAAAATCATCATTTGCATTTTTGTTAGCTTCTGCCATTCTATTGGGTATGTCCGTTTCTAGCAATGCACAAGCAACATTAAGTATTCAAGGAATTGTAAAAAAATCCAATGGCGTTGCACTAGAAGATAAAGAATATGAAATGACTTTCAAATTATATACAGTAACTATGCCTCCTTCCAATATAGTACTTTGGGACGAGACAATTTCTGATGTAGAAGTGATTAGTGGTATTTATAGTGTGATTCTAGGAGAAAACCCATCAGACCCCTTAAATATTCCATTTAATGCAGATTATGAGTTGGGAGTATCCATAGGTAATCAGGAGATGTTACCTAGGATCCGACTTACATCTGCCCCTTATGCCTTGTCATTAAGAGGCGAGACCAATCAGTTCCCAAGTACGGGTGAGGTATTTGCCGATAAAATTAAGGTGGCTCAAGGTGTTATCGTAAACAATGGTGCACCATTGGTAAATAATACGGATGGCAGCAAAGGGTATTCATTCAATAATGATAATGATACTGGACTTTTCTCTACCCAAGAAGGAGAAGTTTCTTTATATACTAATGGTGTGGAGAGATTGGAAGTGAATGGCTCAGGTGCTACTTTACAAGGAGGGCTTAATGCATCTAATTTGACATTAAGTAATAATGGTGCAATCACTTATGGAAATTCAAATAATGAAAACTTCATAGCATGGAGATTAGCTGACGTCGATGATCTCGACAACCTGAATGGATGGCAACAATATGCTGATAATACTGAGACATTAGGTTGGAATAGTTCATCAGCTTCTACTCCTTGTCTTTGTGGACCTGAAGGGTCGGCATCAGGAGTTTTTTTGAATTCATTTTTAATGCCATCTGACAGAAACAAAGTGCTTAAAAAGCAGTTCAATATTCCAGGCTCATACACACAAATAAAGGTCAAATTTACATATTTTGCCATTGATAGCTGGGATGCGGGTCAGGATTATGGATTCGCTGGATTTGCTTCAAGTATATCAGGAAGTAATTTTAAGGTAGCTTGGTATGAAAATTTGGTAAATATGCTAGCTTCACCGAAATTAAACAATTCAGGTTTTATAAATACAACACAATTTAGAGGTAATCCCAATACGCCAGATGCTTGGCGAGATGTGGAAATTACTGCAAAAAGAAATGGTAACTCTAATACTTTTTGGGTATTCATTGGAGCAGCGATGGAAGGTGACTCGGACGAATTATACGGTGTTGGTCCAGTCGAAGTCTGGGTTAGATAGTATGAAGTCATTAGATAATTACTTAAGTTATCGCCAATTAACTTTTACTAATAGCTATTAACCATATTCAATAAACCAATAAACATTGAGTTACCATGTTATTAAGACATACATTTATAATACTCATCCTTTGGATGGGATTATCATCAAATACATTTTCCCAAAACAATTGCAACCCATCTACCACCGCAGCAGATTCCTTTACTTACGAAGGTACTGCATACTTCAATTATGGGAGTATTGCCAGATCAAAAAATCAAAAGTATAGACAAGCATCAGTAGTGGGGCAAACTTTTGTAGGGTTCACAGAAAATGTTGCCTACAATTCTAATCTTGGATTTTTTTCTAGATATTTGCTTCCACCTTTTGCCTTGCAAGTAACAGCCACTCAAGGGGATCTTTTGGATAGGATTCAACTTTCATGGACAGTGGATGGTCTAGGACCTTCGCCCAATGAAGGGTTTAATATATATAGAAATAACATCTTCCTAGCTACGGTAGGACCGAATATCAGAAACTATAACGACTTTAATGTCATAGCGGGTTTGGCTTATACCTATACCGTGAGAGGTATCAATGCTTATGGAGAAGGTACGCCGAGTAATGCGCTTGGATTTCAGGTACCTAACGGGGTAGTAACAGGTTGGATCAGAACTAAAAGTGGTGGTGCAGTACCTGACGCTGTGGTGACACTCATGCCTATGCAAGGATTTTCAGCAAAGTTTGGCTTTTTTGATGGTGCATCAGCCCCACAAGAACCCACAAATCCATTTTTACCAACAGAAGGATCTTCTTGGACAATGGCTTTTTGGATCAAAACAAATATTGCTTTTCCCCTTAACGGTTTATTACACTTGGATTCTCTACCTTTTTATATTAGAGCTTTGCCAAGTATTGGACAAGAAGGTATTGAAATAGGTACAGCTATAATTGGTGAAACCATCTTGTCAGCTCAGTTTCCTGATAGTACCAAAAATGGCTGGCATCATGTTGCCGTAAGTTGGAGTGATGGAGTGAGTAGATTATATGTGGATGGCACTTTAAAAAATCAAGCATCGTTGAGCCCGCTTGGTAGTGCAGGGTCCCTGCTATTAGGTGCAAAAGCTGGCTTACCTGGTTGGGATGGACTGATCGATGAGTTTAGAATCTATCATAGACAACTTGATGAGTTGGACTTAGCTGAAGTCATGGAAGGTACAGCATCTTCTCAGACAGAAGGTCTATCGCATTATTGGAAAATGGATGAAGAGCTGGGAGAAAAGTCTTACGACCTAAAAAAACGACAGCAACTCTTTTTTTGTGGTGCGAAATTTGATGCAGACAGACCACCTGTAAGAACGGCTGGCAAAACAAATAGTCAAGGATACTATAGAATAGAATCAGCTTCCTATGGCACAGGTACCACTTTTTTGGCAGAACCATCAAAGTTCTTTTATTTGCAAAAATCGGTAAAACTTACAGCAAGTCAAAATTCAAATATTTCTATTCCTAATTTCGGTCTTCCACAGAAGTCAACGATAGAGCTTTGGGTAAATAATACGGGTTCTTCGGGAATACAGACCATCCTTTGTAAAAAATCTGATATCAATGATTTTAAACTTTTTCTGGAGCCGGTGGGAATTGATCAGGAACTTAAAATGACACTCAATGGAGATACACATGCTTTTGGCAATTTGGGTACTGGATTTCAGCATCTTGCTATTACGATAGATAGTGTTAGCAATGCTGTCCAGATTTATAAAAATGGCGTTTCCATAGGTACGCACACTTTCAGCGGCACAATGGGCAACCTAGGTGAAAGCGCTTCACCATGGCGATTAGGAACGTATGATAATGGTACTATTTTGACAGATTATTATAATGGACTGATAGATGAGTTTGCAGTATATGACACTATTCTGTCATCAACCCAAATAAATGGTCATTTTCAGAATGTAAGAGATATACAGGAGAAGGATCTGTATGTATATTTTCCCATGAATGAAGGATCTGGCAATAGGATATCTAATGTTGGCTCACAGTTTTTGGATTTTGGTACTTTGACCAATAGTGCATGGTCATCTTTTGCACCCAATCAAGTTACAGAACCACACGTATTTTCACCTAAAACACGGCAAGTCACCCTTAATCCAAGTGTGACGTCAGTAGATCAAGTGGACTTTATTGATAACTCTTCAGTGCCGGTATCAGGGTTTGTGCGGTATAAAAATACAGATTGTTTTGCACAAAATGTAGAGATACTGATCAATAATACACGATTTAGCCCTCCTATTTTCACGGACTCTACTGGTCGATTTGTCATTGATTTTGATCCCGGTGCTTCCGCAAGGTTGACACCAAAATTTGAAGATCATGTCTTTGTACCTGCGTTTTGGGATGTGACCAATGTCAATAGCCCAGTTGCTGGCATAGTTTTTAATGATGTCACGACGAGAAAGGTGAGTGGAATAGTAGTAGGTGGAAGCAATCCAACGTGTAAAACTTCGATCATGAGAGCACCCGTGGGAGATGCGGACAATCAAGGTACTGTATGCTTAGTGCAAGTACGATCTGTGGATGGATGTTTTGTAAGAACGATTACTATTGACAATGAAGAAGGTGAGTATGAGTTTGATAACTTGCCGCCTCTCGAGCGAATGACTGTAGCTGTTATTGAACATTCAGATGATGATATCAGAACATCCTTCCAAGTACAAGGTGGATCCACTGTAGATTTGACAAAAAAAGATACTATCATCGATTTTATATATGTAGCACCGCCTGTACCTGAAATTACAAGTGGACTAGATCCTTTTCCTGGTTGTAGCCCAGAAGTTATCGTTATTGACAAAGGAGAAAATATCACTTTAAATTTACGACTCAAGGAAGTGTATGCTGGTGGAGCGTGTTATCTAGATACGGCAAGTTTTAGCATTATCAATGGTTTTTCAGATATGACCTTGGATACGATCATGAGCGGCGCCAGTTTGCAATATGAATTTAAGGTAGGATCGCCAAATCCTTCTCCACCATATCTCAAAACCTTACAGATCATAGGAACATCTGAGTCAGGTAGGAAAGGAAGTATCGTTACCCAAGCTATTGTCACTGGAACTAAAGAAAAATTGCCATCCTTTACGACCAAACTACCAGAGCGACCATTCTTAGTTTTGCATGATCCTCCAGGGGACGGAAGTTATGCTTTTATGGAAAAGGATTCTAGTGTATGTTATACCACAAGTATAAGTCTGTCAAGTGACAAATCAAATGGAGTGGGTGGGGTATTTAATGTATTGCCAAAAACAACATTTAGTGTAGGTTTTTTATATACAAATGAAACTGAAATTAGGCCAATCTTGGGTGGATCGGTCAATATGCAAACCACCCATACCAAGACTTCTGATTCAACCTTTCAAACATGCTTACAAACCAAACAAAGAATTGCTACTGATGATGGGGACTTAATTGTGGGAGGAGAGCGAGGAGGTGATCTGTTTATGGGAGCCGCTCAAAATATTATTTTTGCTAATGTGGATGAAGTGACTTTTGATACATGTACAGTCAGTGTAGTAGAGTCTTTAGCCGTTTCTCCAGGTGATTTTGCTACCACTTTTATATACTCTGAATTTAATATTCGTAATTACGTGATTCCCAATCTGCAAAAGCTTTTGGCTGATACAACTACCACACCTGCAGATAGTATTAGTCAATCAATAGAGCGTTGGCAATCAATACTTTCCACTAATGATGCTAGAAAGGCTAAAGCGAAAACACTAAAAAATATATCATTTGATTCGGGAGCAAGTTATGAATATAGTGAAACTACAGAAGTTTCTAATACGAATAGTGTTACCAGAGACACAGTAAAGTTAGTTGAAGGTGGATTTATTGCTGGAGTATTTTTTCAAGATGCTGGAGCGACTGTTAATGTAGATGCTTCATTTTCGTCATCTTTTGGAAAGTCTTCTAACTCTACTTCTCAATATGGAAATACCATAGGCTATGTACTGAAAGATGATGATCCGGGAGACTTTTTCTCTATAGATATAGGGATAGATTCTGCCTATTTGACACCAACATTCAAATTGAGAGCGGGTCAATCTTCATGTCCATGGGAACCTGGGTCAGCTAATCGGGAAAAACCCAATTTACAAATTGTGCCCAATGCGGATGGAACATCAGCTTTCTCAGCTGTGAACGTTCCTGCAAATGAGTCAGCAGTATTCAAAATGCTTCTTGGCAACGAAAGTGCTACGAATGAACATTGGACGTATGGATTCACAGCCATTGCAGGAAGTAATCCAGATGGAGCTATCATCAAACTCAATGGGCAACCACTCAATAATAACACAATTCAATACATCGTACCTTTTGGCACATCTATACCTATCACACTAACGGTTGATCGTGGTCCTATTGCTTATGAGTACAATGATCTTCAAGTTGCTTTGGTATCTGAATGTGAAATGGCACGTAACTTTGCACTTTCGCTACCATTGGATAATGATGAAAAGTTCTTTTCTTCCATTAATCTAGGGGTAGATTTTATCCGTCCATGCAGCGAGGTAAAAATCAATGTTCCTGAACAAAACTGGGTAGTCATCAATAATGACCCAATACAGCCAGGTACAAAAAGGCGCATTACGGTATCAGGATATGATCTGAGCGCAACAGATTTTCAACG
>DAOLFJ010000205.1:0-8192 GCA_035326365.1 Saprospiraceae bacterium
GATTGTCTAGCGATGAAGCGTATTTGGGATCGGTGAGAGGGTCGTAGGATGGTTGCATTTCTTGGGGATTGATGTTCCCATTGTGGTCGATTATTAGAGATTTTTCTATAAATAACGCTCCTTTTCCATTGAATAATTTAGCTTTGGTGCTAATGTCAATTACTTTATTGCTTTGTAAATCATTTCCATCAGGAAAATCAAGTTTGGACTGTAAAGGGTTATTCAAAGTGTTGTGATTACTTAAACCCCATACATTTATCTTAAATCCAAAATCCAAATTTTCAAACGTGGACATACAATAGTAACTGTGTTCGTATCTTGATTTGGATGGATAGTAACGAATCAATTCAAATTCATTCAATTCCTTTAAATTTCGATAAAAAGCATCTTTGGATCTGATGCCGGCATGAGTCATTATCTCACTTCTAGATGGACAAAATGGGTTTGTAAAGTAATTGATATTCCAAATACGAAACAAAGAAACATAGAGTGCGACATGTCCAAAGTGGATGAAGTCAACTGTATTGACAATAGAGAGGAAATTTTCTAAATGTCTGATGTAGTTAACCTGATTAATTTGCTTTGTCATCAGTTCAGGATTAAGATGATTTACGTTTAGGTTTAATTTCCTTCTTGTTGTTTGCTATCAGCTCAATGATGTCATTCCAGTCATAGAAGAAAGTTCCGTTAATTTTAGAAAAAGGTAGTACTCTCGAATTCCTTAAGTTCTGAAGGGACGTTGGCGAAAGGTTTAAAAGTTCCTGAACTTCTGATGATTTAAGGAATCTTTTACTTTCGGGATTTTGGGTGAAGTTTGGGTTAGAAAGTAATTGCTTGATTTCTTGAATAAGTTCAATTTTGAACTCCCTAAGGTCGTCTGTGGTGATAATATTTGCTGGCATGGTAAATACTGATTGTTACGATGCAAAGGTCAGGGGTAGGGGAATGGCAAACAACCAAGGTACAACCAAGTTGGGTATTTTATTTTATCAAAATGTTTAATATAATTTATTTTATAATTTATAAATAATTGTTTATCAGTTATTTATAGAATTTATTTTTGGTAAGAAAAATTATAATTAGCTCCATTCAGAATAAAAACAACCAAGGTTGTCTTAAAATCCATATTTTATTTGATACAATCGCATTAATATTTCATAAAATATTGGCAAATTGTAAATCGTACATTTCTGAAGAGATCCAATACACCATAAATAACTGTGCCCAGTAACGTCAATATAAAGCGTCTAAAATTTTCAACTATACAATTGTATTAAAAACTGTAGAAATGCCACCATAATCGAAGTAAAAAAGCAAATCTGAGTAAAATTGACATAACAATTAATGTTTTGTAGTAGGTTGTGTTCTAAAATTCCAATCAAATATAAACATTTAACCATAACTTTAAAATAAGATCCTGGGATCGAATTATTATGAAAAAGAATAGGCAAAACTATAAATTTGGTCTCGCCGCCCCCCGGTGCGAGTGTCTCGTTGTTTTCGCTTTTTTAATTTTTTTTTTTCGCTTTTGTTTATATTGTTTATTAATAGTTTAATAAATGTTTATTATAAGTTTAGTTATATAGGGTCCTGTTTGTGTTCCGCATGTGTTCCGTGTCAAGTCCGTCAAACAGGACACGTACCGTCCTGTTTCACGTACTCAGGAGGCTGTTTCACGGACGTACTAGGCTGTAAGACGGAACTGATGTCGACCGATGATATTCTATATAGAAAGTGGGAAAATCGCTATCTAATTATCCTTCAAAATAAGTTTTCAAGATGTTGCTTGAATACTCGAAATTGGATGATAAAAGAGTAAAATTGCATAATAAAATTGAAATAAAAAAGTACGATTTGCTTTTTTATATCTCTAAAATGCACTAAATTGAGCTAAATTTAATGCGACAATGCAGCGACAGTAGGACATATGATGATATGTTTTATATGTATTGTGAAGAATATTAGAAAGATATAATGGTATTTATAAATGTGACTAATCCTGTCGGTAAGGATCAAGAACAACATTTAGAATTATCACGAAATATTGCAAATAGGTTTAACAACAAATATGGTAAGATATTTAATGAGCCTTCTGCATTATTCACCAATGTAACTAAATTAATGAGTCTTGCTGACCCTAGTAAAAAGATGAGCAAAAGTCTCGGAGATAAGCACTATATAGGAATCTATGAAGATGAATTAAGTATAAGAACCAAGGTTAAAAATGCTGTCACTTGTTCTGAAGTTAATGAGAAAATGCCAGATTCTGTGTCAAATTTAATCCAAATTCTTATTGCATGTCAAAAGGATGAACAAGCAATTCAATTTAAAAAAGATTATGCAGAAAATAGCATTAAATATTCCCAATTAAAAATGTGTGTCTCAGATGCTTTAGTGGAATTGTCGATGGAGTTTAAATACCGTAAGAGTTTAATAAATAGAGATGATATTTTTCTTAAAAATATATTAAAGCGTTCAGCAGATAAATGTCGGACATTAGCTTCTCAAACATTAGCAGAAGTCAAAAAGTGTACCGGTTTGAATTATGTTTAATTACGTTAATAAATAACATAAACAATAAATTTCTTTTCAATATCAAATTTAAAGTACAAAGAAAATTCATATAAACCTGCTCCCAATCTCCAGCTCATTAGTCCAGAATACATGAAATGATGGGTCTTCATAAGCTTAGCAAATGAGTCAGAAATTTTCATGAGCACTGGTCCTTTATAGTTCGTGATGTCAATGTAAAAGAGACCTTTGGAAGGATTTGGGGAAGATGGAGATGCATTGAGAGATCATGTCCTACTTATTACATTTATTTTCGATCGTGGGGTAGAATGGTGTGGCATGTTGACATGTGATGCAAACTAGCAATACAACCAATTTCTTAAGTTCAAGATTCCTGATGATACTTCGTCGTAGCGAGAATGCAATGATAACAATGTGTTGCAAAATTGGGGCAGTAAATTGCAATATATATTTCTGATTATTTAGTTATGATTAACTTAGTTTGAAGGAAATGTATAAGTAGGTCATTTATTTATGATTTAGGAATTTGTAGATATTGTTTTCAACATAAATTATTTAATGAAAAAATAATAATGGAAAAAATATAGGTCTTATTTTTACGAATTAACAAATTATAAAAATATATTTTCTATATTTGAGCGCACATCTAAGAATTTAAGAATAAAGTTTGTTGAGTTTAATTTTTTGAATTGGACTTATTTTTAATTTTATTTTTTCACCACTTAAATTCTTCTACATGAAAGGGAATTTTGTTTTAAATTATTTTGGAAAGAACAAATTATGTTCTGAATTGCAATTGTTTATGGCTCGGAGATTTACCCCACTAATTTTGATGTTTTTCTTAGTATTTGGTCATCACATTACCTACGCTCAAAATTTTTGTTATTTTGACGAAGTTCATGGCCAACAGATGAATTCAGACTTCGAAAGCATTTTTTTAGAGAATGAAATTATCATGCAGCAACAGATGCTGAACAATCCTCAGGCTATAATGAATAATACAGTTTATAGTGTTCCTGTAGTTTTTCATGTCATCCATTTGGGAGAGGCGCAAGGAAGTGGGTCAAATATCCCAACTTCAGCCATCGATGCAACCTTACAACAATTAAATGACCATTATAGAGATGTTCTGAATGTGGGTTATGATGTAAAGATTGAATTTTGTCTTGCTGAAAGAGATCCAAACGGTAATAGTCATTCAGGTATTAATAGAGTGGATGGTAGAGTTATATCAAGTTATGCATCCTTTGGAATCAACTCTGTGAATGAAGAACAAGTAAAAGCACTTTCTATTTGGCCAAATGGTGATTGTATCAATATCTGGGTAGTTCATAATATTGTAAGTCCTCCTGGTAGTTCTATATTAGGATATGCTACGTTTCCTGGTACTTCAGCGAGTATTGATGGAATAGTAATGAGGTCAGGGATAGTAGGTTCTTCTTCTGAATCAGGGATAATTAGCCATGAAATGGGTCACTTTTTTAGTTTATATCACACATTCCAAGGTTCAAGTGGCTTTTCCTCGTGTCCTAATAATATAGATTGTGGCAATGATGGAGATAAATGTTGTGACACAAAAGCTCATCCTTATATGAATCAACAAAATAACTGGTTTCCTTGCATAGAAACTCAATATAATTCATGTGATCCTGGCAATACAATACCCTATATGGTAACACAAAATCACATGAACTACACATCTAACTCATGTAGGGATGAGTTTACTCCTGAACAAACAATGAGAATGAGGTGTGCTTTAATGGACCTTCGTCCTGGGTTAATTAACAGTTTATGTTGTTATCCTGGTTGTACATCTGCGGTAGCTAATTTTACATATACCACGTTGAATGTAAATGTTGGAGGACAAATTACATTTACTAATACATCGACAGGGGCGGATACCTATTTATGGACAGTTGAAGGAAATAATTTTAACTCTGAAAATTTGACATATCAATTTAATAATTATGGACTTTTTGATGTTTGTCTTACTGTAGAAAATGAGGATTGTATTAATCAGAAGTGTGTGACAATAGAAGTTTCTTGTCGTGGACTTCCGCCATGTGATGTAATTGTAGGCTGTGATAATCTTGTTAAAAATGGAGATTTTGCACTTAATTGTGTAGGACAGAATTCATCAGACTTAAAAAATGGTTCTGTTTGTAATTGGAGAGTCAAAAGGCCATCACCTAGATTTTGTAGTGATATCAACGGAGCAAATACGATGGTATTAGCAGATTGGGACGAGGCTATCGTAACCACAGAACCTGTGCCACTGAACCCTGGGAGTATGTATAAACTGACATTTGAGTACTATAGAGTCAACCACACGTCAACTTTTGAAAATTCAGAATTAAGCTTTGGGTTTGATGCAAACCCTACAAGTTCAGAAATGTATCCATTTTCTAATTATGAGTTAATAAATACACTTGAAAACAGCAGTATGGATCAAGTGGGATTATACAATGATTGTTATGGTATAAATGACGTTGAATTTCATCAATATGTATACAAGTTTACATATTCTGGAAACATTCCTTCTTATTTGTTCTTTAATTATAGAGACTTTGGCAATAATTCTGCTTCTAGCTTCATACAAATAAGAAATGTGCAAATAATGTGTTGCGATGAAGATATCTGTTCTCCTGAACCTAGTATTGAATATGATATAAATTGTCCAAAAGAATTTGTAGGAAGCAATAGCAATCCTGATGATGGAGATGACTATTTATGGACATTTTCATGCACTCAGGCTATCTATCATGGTCAAGAAGTATCACTAGACCTCCCTGCTGGAGATTGTGAGGTATGCCTTACTATAGGTTGTGACCTAGAAACAAGTGTTACCATTTGCGAAACAGTCACCGTCCCTGCGGAAACACCTGAATGCCAGGATTTGTGTACAGATATCAAGATTTATCCTAAAGCTTGTGCGCAAGACATCGAAACTGAAAATACATTTATTGCAAATGTAATGCTTACTGTTCCAGATGGTACTAAAGCTTGTGATGGGGCAGATATTATATCAACTTCGATCAATGCAGCTGTAAATATAACATCTATGGACATAAGAGACGATGGTAACATGGATATTATAGCCATAGGGCTTGAAATTACAACAGCTGTTGGCTTTGATCTATTAAGTAATGGCTCAGTTGGAGTGATTAATTTATGTGATCCCGAAGGTAATGTCATTTGTTATAATGTGATTTTTTCAGCCACATCTTGCAAAAATTGTCTAGGTGAAGTCACAGCAACTGCAGCTTGTGTAGATACTGATCCACTTGACGATATTTATTCATATTCAGGGAGTGTAACACTAACATTAGATCCTGGTATTTATTCATTGTGTAGTTCACAGTCAACTGAAGTTGGATATACACACAATGTTACTTTTGATCCCGTTAACAGCACAGCGACTGTAAACTTTACAATTAATACTAATAAAGAAGGTGATTTCGATGTTTCAACATTGTTGTGTATTTCTAGGGGTAGTGAGGAATTCTGCTTTACCTTAAATATTGATATACAGCCATGTCCACCTATTCCTGACAATTGTGTTGAATGGGGTACAAAAGTTGCAGAGGCTACCAATTGCAGAGTTGCCAATGGTGTTGTTACTTACAATGTAAATATGAGTAATGTTTGGTTATTTGACGCTGGTTATAATGATTGTGGAAATGATCTCATCGCTTCATTGAACGGGAGTCAAAATATTACTTTGAATTCAAGTTCTATATCAAACGATGGTGAATACTTAAGTTATCAATCTACTATTACTATGCCTTGTGGCTTTAATACTAGTCAAATTTATGAACTCATTATATACGGTTGTGACATATATGGAAACCCGGCATGTTTTTCATTTAATATTAGTTTCCCAGATTGTGATGCAGAATGTGGTGAAAGAGGAAATAAGAATACAGAAAATAGAACTGTAATATCTAATAACAATATTGATGTTAAAATATATCCTAACCCTACAGATCAAAAGTTGAATGTTGAGATTTTTAATACAGAAGTCTCACAATACACAGTACAGATTATCGATCAATTAGGTAGAGTGGCAATCAATAAAGAATTTGAAACAAAAACAATTATTGAAACACAGTCATTGTCAACAGGTATTCATTTTGTCAAAATATCAAAACATTCTGGTGAATTGATAAGAATCGAAAAGTTAATCATTTTACGATAAACTCATTTAAGCTAGAGAGCCTGACTGGCTCTCTAGCTCTTTTAAACTTTTAGGATGATAAGATTTAGAATTATTTGGTCTTTTTTTATACTTTTTACCATACAAATAGGATGGTCACAGACTCCAATTATTTGTGGATCTGATCAATATGAACAATTGCACATACAAAATCCTGAACATAAAAAACAAGCTGAAGAACTAGAAGAAACATATGTTAAAAAAATACAAAGCAAAACAAAGGGACTAAGAAATCAGAATATCACTATACCCGTTGTTTTTCACGTTATCCATAATAATGGACCTGAAAATATATCTGACAACCAAATACTAAAGGGCTTAAAACACCTGAATGATGCTTTTGCAAATGTTAATGAATATATCGATGTAAAAGGTGTTGATACAAAGATTCAATTTTGTCTTGCTAAAAGAGATGAAGATAATAATTCATTTAGTGGAATTACCAGACATCAGAGTGCCTTTACTGATATGTCCACCCCTGGTAGTTTAAACACCATCCGAAGTATAGTGAATTATAATACTGACCAATACTTTAATATTTATATTGTTAAAAATGCGTGCATTGGAGGTAATTGCAATATAGCTGGATTCGGTGGTTATCAGACGTCTTTTGTTCAGTCAGATGTTTTAGGAACATCAACTATTAACGATATTGTATTTGTGCATGAAATGGGTCATGCACTAGGGTTAGACCACACTTTCAAAGGTGGGTGTAAAAATGACAATTGCCTAGTTGATGGAGATAAAGTTTGTGATACGCCACCAGACAATCGTAATTTTGAACATTGTATAACCGATCTGAACTCATGTGCGACCGACATGAATGATGTATCGTCCAATAATCCTTTCAGACCAATATCACTTGGTGGATTAGGAGATCAATCAGATGACCACACTAACTTTATGGATTACAACCCTTATCAATGTCTAAAACATTTCACCCAAGGTCAAGCTGACCGTATGCTATTTTTTATCCAAGAAAAATATAGTTCGTTATTGACATCTCGTGTTTGTCTGCCGCCATGCGAAGATGATGTTTTGGCATTATTCTCTGTACCTGATTCGATTGCGGTGGGATCTACATGGACTGTAACCAATCAATCTGTCAATGGACAAAATTATATATGGTCGCTGGATGGCCTAGTAGTGGGTACAGATATTGATCTAACTTATTTGTTTGACCAGGTAGGAAGTATAAGGATTAGTTTACTGGTGGAGAGTGGCGACACATTGTGCGAATCAGACATTATCAGTCGCAAAATCACCGTATATTGTCCAGTAGATGCTTGTATCAATTATCAAGTCAATGCAGATTATTTGGTATTTGAAGATTGCTCTTTGGGGACTTTAGTAAAAGACTGGATAGTGATAAATTTGAGTGGCGATACTATATATTCTTCTATCTTGTTTAAAGATAGCTTACTTATAGATGATCTTGATTTTG
>DAOLFJ010000554.1:0-1724 GCA_035326365.1 Saprospiraceae bacterium
AAAAATTTACTGAAGGACTTTTTTTATGCTAACATTCAACCCTTTCAGGGTTGAGCAGGCTATTGAATAACTGTAGGTTGCACCCACAGTTATTCATGTTGATTCCTTTCAGGACTCTTTTTTTACCATAAAGCCAACAGAAATTCGCTTCAGAAAATAATTATACCTACACTTCACACCAATTGGTTATCTTTGTAAATCAATCAACTGAAAGCTTATGACACAGATAAAATCAATTTCGGGTCACATCATTGACATCTTAAATAAGAGAACCATTAAAGGAGTCATAACCGTAGCGGATGGAAAAATCAAAAATATTATACCTACGGATGATGTACCCAATCAATATATACTGCCCGGCTTTGTAGATGCCCACATTCACATAGAAAGTTCGATGTTGACACCAGCAGCTTTTGCAGATATTGCTATTAAACATGGTACAATTGCCACCATTTCAGATCCTCATGAGATTGCAAATGTTTGCGGTATGGATGGCGTAAACTTTATGATCAAAAATGCCAAATCAGCTAAACATAAGATCTTTTTTGGAGCACCTTCTTGTGTGCCTGCGACTACTTTTGAGAGTGCTGGAGCTATTTTGGATGCATCCGATGTGGATACGCTGCTTGCTTCTGATGATATATGGTATTTGTCTGAAATGATGAATTACCCAGGTGTGCTTCACAATGATGAAGCAGTACTAGCAAAAATAGCAAGTGCAAAACACAATTATAAACCTGTAGATGGCCACGCACCGGGTCTGAGAGGTGAATTGGCAAAAACATATATAGATCATGGGATTAGTACCGATCATGAATGTGTTACATTGGATGAAGCACTTGACAAATTGAAATATGGTATGAAAATCATCATCAGAGAAGGTTCGGCTGCCAAAAACTTTGATGCGTTGCATTCACTTATTCCTTCACATCCAGATATGGTAATGTTTTGCAGTGATGATAAACATCCAGATGACTTAATTGATGGACACATAAATCTATTGGTAAAGCGGGCGCTCCAGCTTGGTTACAATTTATTTGATGTCCTTAAGATAGCTTGTTTAAATCCCCTACTCCATTATAAAGTACCCGTAGGGATGCTAAATATTGGAGATCATGCAGATTTTATTGTGGTAAATAATTTAACAGATTTCGATGTTCTACATACTTTTATAAATGGAGAAGATGTCTTATTATCAGATAAAAAGAACGATTCCCACAAAATCATTAATCAATTTAATATCGGCACCATTGACATTTCCGATCTAAAAGGAACTGATCAAAATGCTGGACAAACACCCATTATCGTAGCTATTGATGGTTCTTTGGTAACAGAAAAAATGATGGTAGACCTTCCAAGATTTAACGGCTATACCCTACCCGATATTGATAATGACATCTTAAAAATCTGTGTTGTTAACAGATATACACCTACTACACCTGCCATTGGATTTATAAAAGGGTTTGGCCTGAAAAACTGTGCGATTGCGTCCACTGTGGCCCACGACTCTCATAATATCATTGCAGTTGGTGATGATGATGGACGATTATTAGAAGCCATTAATATGATTATTAATTCCAAAGGTGGTCTGTCAGCAGTCTCTTCTGATAAAAGGCACCAACTACCACTACCCATAGCAGGACTCATGAGCGACAAATCTTGCAAGGAAGTCGGCGAAGCATATAGTCATATCAGTCAATTCGCAAAAGATCATGGAAGTACAC
>DAOLFJ010000206.1:0-8147 GCA_035326365.1 Saprospiraceae bacterium
CCTATTAATATACCAATGGTGAGACAAGAGTTTAATGGTACTTTGACAGCAGAAGGTCCTATTACTACAGTTGATGCACAATACAATTCCTATACAACATTGCCAATTGGTGATACTTTGTGTGTACCAAATCACGTAGGGTTTAGTTCTGACATTGCGTTGTGTGTAAATATGGGTGGTGCTTTAGGTGACTCTACTTGGCTTAGTCAAGGCGAAGTGCCATTAATCTCATTCCATGTCGACACTGATCCATTTGCACCTGTAGAAACAGATGTGTTGAATGTACCAACACCACTAGGACCTCAACCAGTTGTAGAAGTTTCAGGTTCTAGGGATTTGGCTGAAAGAGCCGACAGATTAGGAAATAACAATGTATTTGCTAATATGGTGGCAGAGTATGATCCTATGAATGCTAATAATCCAGTTAGTAATTTGGGGTATTACGAATTTAGAAATACACCAAATAATCAATCTGGTCCTTGGGAATGGGCAGCATCTGCAACAACTTCAGGTGGTGCTACTGGATGTAACACAAATAGTACAACGGCAAAAATGTACATAGATACAATAACTGCTTATTTTGCACCAAGAGCATGTATAGCACTTAACTTGCCATGTCGATCTTTAGTAACTTCTACAAAAGATCTTACTGACATCAACGTAAACCTAAAAATGTCTCCAAATCCATCTTCGGTAGATATCAATATCTCTGTTTCTGATGAGACGCCTATCAAAACAATCACTTTATTTGATATTACTGGAAGAACAGTTAGAACTTTCAATAATGTGAATACTTCAGCATACACATTAAGAAGAGAAAGTATTCAAGATGGTATGTATTTCGTCAAATTAGACTTTGAAAAAGGTACACTTACCAAAAAAGTTATTTTTGAATAGTGCAGATTTCAGATAATCCAAATGTATTAATTTGGGTCATTGTTTAAATATTAAAGCCCTGTATTCGTAAGTTTACAGGGCTTTCTTTTTGAAGCACATGCGGTCGTATGGCTGTCAGACATGCTACCGTTTATAAACCATAGTACAGTTAAAATTCTATAAAAAAGCTAGTCAAACCACCTTCACTCCACAATTTATAGCTAGCTCGATGAGCTGTCAAGATCTCTCTACTTAGCATCAATCCGATACCTTGGCCATTGGTTTTGGTAGAGAAAAAAGGTTGTTTAAGATTGGCTGATGTTTCATTAGTTATACCTATACCTGTGTCTGTGATGAGTATTGATTTTCCATAGTTTTGGATATAAATATGGATTTCACCTTGGTCTCCTTCTATGGCTTCAAAACTATTTTTGATAACGTTATGAAGCACTTGCTCTATTTGGATCGGATCAACTTGGATTTTTTGTGGGTTTTCACAGATGTGGAGGTACAATTTGATATATCTTTCATTAGCTTTATATTGCCATAGTTTGATCACATTGTCGCACAAATCAGCTAAAGATACATGCTGAAAATGTGGAGGATGCAGTCTGATTACTTTGGCGAAATTATCTAGAAATTGACCTAGATTTTTATTGCGTTCGATGGCAACTTGGACGGCTTCTACCCATATGGGTTCAGCATTTTGGTCTGTCAAAAAATCATGTACAGACTGTAAAATAGAATTAACAGCGCCAGTGGAATTATTCACTTCGTGTGCCATCATTCGTATTACTTTACCATAAGCTTCTTTTTCTGATTGTAGTAATTCAATAGTCAAATCTTCGATCATAATGAAAGTGCGGTAAAATCCCTTGTATAGTACTTGGTTTTTAAGTACTCTAAATTTCTTGTTTGAGTTTAAAGTGATAATGTGAGAAGTACCTTCTTGGATATCTTCTAAAAGGGATTTAGGTAGAATGATTTCTTTTTTATGTTCTTTCGAAAGTTGTAGGTATTTTTGTGCCAACGGATTTATTTCTGTGACATTTCCATCAAAATCGAGGATAATGATTCCAATTGGCGAGACTCTGATCAGATCTTCTAGAAACTGACCTTGACCTTCGAGTCTATACCTTTCTTCGCTGATATTGGTTACCATTGTATTGTATAGTGAGATCAGTTTATCTAAGTCTTTGTCTCCTGTTTTGCGAAACATCACACCATTTTCTTTGCTTGATAATGCCTTTACTCCATCAATAACATGACGATAAGGTCGGTCAAATAAGTAGAAAAATCTAATTGAGATGTAATATGATATGTAAAGTGGTAATTGAGCAAGAATAAAGATCCATTTTTCTAGAATCAAATGATACAATAGACCCAAAATGAAGGCATGAATCAGCGTCACATATATGATGTACTTGACTTTAAGACTCATGGGCGATATGATATTTTTCGAGTCTTCGGTATAGTGAACTTCGTGTGATACCTAGAGAAATGGCCGTTTTACTTATGGAATGGTCATTGTGCAAAAGCGCTTTTTTGATCATTTCTATTTCTAAATCAATCAGACTTATTTTGCCTACTTCAGGAAGTACGATTATACTTTGTGAAGGTGACTGCACATTAAAATTTTTCTCAAAATCTTGGATATCTAATTTTTCTTTGCCGATATTGAGCAAAAGTGTACGTTCCACGATGTTTTTTAACTGTCTGATATTGCCAGGATAGTTTTGTTGGCTGAGCCAATTTGTTGCCTTGTCCGAGATTAATGGTGCGTCAAACCCATACGCCGCTGCTATTTTACGAATGAAGGAATGGACCAATAAAGAAATATCTTCCTTGCGCTCCCTAAGAGATGGAATGTGTAGATGTATGAGATTGATCCGATAAAATAAGTCTTCTCTAAATTGTCCCAGATGAATCAATGATGGAATATCTTGATTGGTAGCACTAATGGTCCTGAAATCAGATCTACGAACATCACTGCTTCCTAAAACTTCATACGTTTTTTCTTGGAGTACTCGGAGCAGTTTGACTTGACTCGATGGATTAAGTTCAGCTATTTCATCCAAAAAAATCGTACCGTTGTGTGCTTTTTCAAACCTACCTACTCTGTCTGTCGAAGCGTCAGTAAATGCACCTTTTCTATGGCCAAACATCTCACTTTCAAATAAACTCTCCGATATGCCACCTAGATTGACCTTGACAAATGGATGCGGATGACGTTTACTATTGGTATGAATATATTCGGCTAGAAGCTCTTTACCTGTACCGCTTTCACCAGTAATAAGCACATTGGCATCTGTGCTAGCAACTTTGGTAGCAATATCCATTAAATCAGTGATAGCCGCACTTTGACCTATGATATGGCTTTCTTCATTAGTGGTTACCTTTGCTTTATCATGGGGTAAGAACAAAGCCAATATATCTTTGATCGAGGTGACCAATGCTTGATTATCCCAAGGTTTGGCTATAAAATCTTTGGCTCCTAGTTTCATGCCTTCCACTGCGAGCTGCACAGTCGCCCAACCTGTCATGAGGATGATGAGTTGATTCGGACGCAGGTTAAGAATATTTGCTAGTGCTTTTAATCCTTGTTTGCCACTCGTATCTATAGTGAAATTCATGTCCAAAAGGATAATGTCTGGAGAGAATTTTGAGATGGTCTCATCGATCAATGATGGTTGCTGAATGGCTAAAGTAATAAAGTTTTGCTTGCGCAAAAGCAACTGTAAACTACTACATACAGCTATATCGTCATCAATGATTAATATCTTATATGGGTTCATTACGAGTTTATTTGTGGTTTGGTGTTTTAGAATCAGTGTGACCAACGAGATATACTAATTGGGACACAAGTTATTCTTCTTTCAGTCCTGTGGCTGGGTGTATTTGAGCACCTTTCCAAGCAGGGTAAAAAGCACAGACTAGTACCAAACCGAGTACAAAAATAACACTAAATCCTATGCCAGTGTACATAATCTGACTATCCACATCGATAATCTTAAATATTGGCACTTGAATAGCAAAGATCAATCCAAAAGTTATAGCCAAAATTGCTAGTCCACCGGTCTCAGTCAAAAACTGGGTAATGATGACGATATTGGTCGCGCCCATCGCTTTTCTAAGGCTAATTTCAGATCTTCTTTTATTGATGTTGTACCAAAGTACGCCGAAAAGCCCCATCGCCACATTGATGAAGAGAAATACAGAACAAGCTAATAATACACTTAAAATAACCCATGTTTCATGGCTTGTCTCTTTTCTTTCATCATCTAGATTGTTAATCACAAAGCTGGTAGATTTGGTAACATCAGTAATAATTTTAATTAATTTTTCTTGGAAAGCTATCGTTGTACCTGGTTTCATTTTTAGTACTACATTCATGATATTTCGATCTGTTTTTGCTATGTAGGAGATTACTGTAGGATCATTGGGGACAAACTCCCCGTTGTATTTGTATGTTTCTACGATGCCTACTAATTTTTTTTCTTCACCAATATTAATGAAGCTATCCAAGACGTATTTACCCCCAAGGTTTTTATCTATAAATGCTTGATTGACTACCACTTCATCTTTGTCTTCATTTGTCAATGGTTTTCTGAACCATCTACCTTCTTTAAGTGAAATACCCATTGTCGAATGATAATCTTCTGTGGTTTCGCAAGTGAGCGTATGATTTGGTATTCCGTTGTTTTCGGTACTTGTAGTCCATTGATTACCGCTGAAAGGAAATGGACCATTAGTGTAACTGACTGCTTCTATTTCTGGTTCTTGTTTGAGTTGAATGTCCAAATGCGTCATCATGTCTGCCACAAGTAGTGAGTCTTTACTATAGAGATCATCCAAAAGAATGCTCAGCCGATCCTTTGTTTCAAATCCTAGAGGTTGAGAAATTTTCTGAAGATTGAAATACATAAAACTACTCACAGCACAAAGTATGATAAAGGAAACAAACATCTCCACGAATAGTAGAAAGTTGTTTTTTTTGTTATTCCAAATGAGTTTGATGATATGTCTTAACATGATTGAATTTTAATTACGAATTTTGAATGTAATATTATTTATATTTTAAAGCTTCTACGATGTGCACTTTGGACATTTTGGATGCTGGAATAAACCCAGAAATAATACCGAATAGGATGGTAATAAAAAAGCTTAGGATAAAAAACCAAATATCAAATTCTAATACAAGCTCACCTAATAGATTCAAATTATTAGACAGTCGGATCAAGAATATGGTAAAAATCATCCCAAGTAAACCACCAATAATGGTAAGAATGATATTTTCAAAAATAAACTGAATCAAGATGCCTTTGCTATCCGCACCAAAGGCTTTTCTGACTCCAATCTCAGTAGATCGATCCATAATTCTACTCATATTAAGATTGATAAGATTTAAAGTTGGTACTAAAATAAAAATGCCTATCAAAGCGAATACAATCCATCGTAAGTAAAATAAACTTTCTGATGCGTCATCCATATATAAGGTTTCTTTAGCTACTGATTCTTTAAATGTGTAAGGCATTGCTTCTATTTGATTGTATGCTATTCCATTTGTTCTTGATGGATCTAGAAAGGGAACTCTAGATACGATGTCTTTGATTTCATCTTTAACGGCATCAATGTTTCCATTTTTGGCTAAGAATACAGCCATGTAATTACCAAAATAGCCTGTTTCATATACATCTTCGGGCAAAATACTGTTAGGTACAAACAATTGACCATTGATAGCTAGGTTGACCATTTTTGCTTTTTCGATGACGCCCTTCACTGTGAAGTTTTTACCATCAACCAGCATTTGTTTACCGATGATTCCATTCATACTTCCGAAATATTTTAATGCCAATTCAGAAGTAATCACTGCCATATAAGCTTTTTGGTCTATATCGGCTTTGCTGATAAAATTTCCTTCTAGTAGTCTGAAATCAAAGATATCAAAATATTGTTCGTCCACGTAGGTAGTCGTAATGTCTAGTTTTACACTATTGATGTAAACATTAAATTTGCTCGATGGTACAATAAAAGTAAATTTATCTGCACTATGGAGTTGTTTAAAATAGCTATCCAAAAACTTTTTGCCATACCATGATATAGAGGTACTTATATTGTTATTGACATTTTGAAAAGTGCTATCGTACTTCCATATTCCATCAACTTGAGTAGAGTCTTTGGACCAAATAGTATCATTTTGTACCATTGCCATTTTTAGGTGACGCATATATACTAAGTCATCCGTTTTGCTCACAGGACTTTTTGCGCCAAACTGACTATGCAGGAATGCCACCATCAGCATCAAGATTGTCAACGTAAAACTAATACCAAAAAGACTGATTCCTGTGAAAAACTTGTTTCGTTGGAGTACTCGTAATGCAAGTTTTAAATAATTACTAAACATGAAACGGTTATTTTTTTTGTTATTTTAAAAATCAGACTACACATTATAATTGTCTTCCATCATAAAGCCTCATCAACCGATGCGTTTTGTGTGCCATGTTTTCGTCGTGCGTAACCATGATGATGGTGGTTTTATTTTCTTGATTGAGCGTAAGCAAGATATTCATGATTTCATTGCCCATGACACTGTCTAGATTTCCTGTTGGCTCATCGGCAAGAATTATAGATGGTTGTCCCACAATCGCACGCGCTATGGCAACACGTTGCTTCTGTCCACCTGACAATTGTGAAGGGAAATGCTCCATTCTATTACTCAATCCTACAGACTCGAGAGCTACACTTGCCATTTGATTTCTTTCTTTTTGGCTAAGATTGCGATAAAGTAAAGGAAGCTGTACATTGTCCATCACAGATAGTTCTGGTATCAAATGAAAGCTTTGGAAGATAAATCCTAAGTGTTCATTGCGGAATTTTGCTATTTCTTTGGTATGATAATTTGACACGGTATGTCCTTTAATTTCAATCTTACCATTCGAAGGTTCGTCTAGTAATCCAATGATATTGAGCAAGGTACTTTTGCCACAGCCTGATGGTCCCATGATAGAGAGAAATTCGCCCTCATCCACTTGCAGATTGATATTGTTCAAAGCCGTGGTTTCTATAGTATCTGTCCGATAGAGTTTGTTGATATTTTGTAAGGTAATCATGATGAAAGTGTTTTAATTTTGAATAAAATGACATGTATGAAACAGGCTAGAAGCCTAGTGATATCGTATCTTAGCGAGGACGCAAAGACAAACTATTGAATTAAAGAATTAGTAAGTGATTGGTTTTTGGGTAATAAAATCGTATCCTGTAAGCCTTCGGAGATCATAATAAGCGACAAAAAAATCGTGGAGACTCATTAGGTGTTCCCGTCGAGTTTGGTCTTTATTTCGCTGCGAAAGTATCAAGTCTGTGATGTTAAGTACACCTGCGATATATCGTTCGGCACTAATGTTGTATCGTTCTTCCGATATGGACAAAATGTCTTTTTGGATGGCCAATCGGGACTGCAATTCATTGATCTGAAATATGCGTTGTCGGACCAGATTGGTCAGTTGCTGTTTTTGTTGGATCGCTTGTGTTTTTGCTTGATAAATCATTTCATCAGCCGCTTTTAAGGTGGATTTTCGTCTTCCCCAATCTACTAAAGGCATATTCACAGACACATTCAGTTGTTGCTCATTAAATGGATTGGTATATATTTCACTTGCTATTTCCGAACCACGAGCGAGGCCTACGGCAGCAAAAACATTGATTTGGATGCCCCATTCTGCCTTCCTTCTAGCTTTTTCCATTTCTGCTTCTGAGATGACTCTTTCTACTTCTAATAGCGCAGGCGCATTTGACAAAGTGAGCGCTATGGATTTTGCTTCATCTACCAAGACTTTTTCATCAATCGTAGGTACTTCTAGATTTTCGATATTGGCGACATTCTCAGAAAAAAGATTTCCTATTTCAAGTTTTGCACGTTCAAGTTGCACTCCTGCTTGACTCTCGAGGATCAAGGCATTTTTATATTCTGTTTCCATCTGCAATTTTTCATCTTTAGAAATTTTGCCCAAATCTAATCGTTCGTTTGCTATCAAAAGTAGCTTTTCATTGGCATCTTTATTTTTGGTGGCAATGGCGACATTTGTTTCAGCTATTAACACATCAAAATATCTTGTAATTGCATTTAGGAAGGAAGATTCTACATCGAAATTATATTGAAATCGAGCAGTTTTCCAACTTTTTTCTGCAATAATCTTGTTCCATCTCAATGGATTATATCCGACCAATGATTGCGAATAGCCCAATCTTATTGGTACACCATTAAAAACTTT
>DAOLFJ010000207.1:0-8140 GCA_035326365.1 Saprospiraceae bacterium
GAAAGCTCTTTCAAAGCAACCTAAAAACCTTTCTAAATATAAGGTGATATCTTGTGTGCTTTTCTGTGTTTTTTCAATTATTTCATTATAACGTTTGTGTTCATTAAAAATTTGGTTTGATAAGCTGTAAAAACGAATTTTACTGTTATCGCTTTGGGCTAAAATCATATCCAAAATAGCTCTTGCTATTCTACCGTTACCATCATCAAATGGGTGAATGGTCACAAACCAAAAGTGGGCAATCATAGCTTTAAGCACTAAATCTATAATGTTCTCATTGGATAACCAACTTAAAAACTGTTCCATCTCTTGTGGTACTCTCTCTGCTGATGGTGCTTCAAAATGTATTTTTTCTCTACCAAAATTTCCGGAAACAACTTTCATTCCACCCGAACGAAATTTAGCCACATCAATCTGCTGATACCCACTGTAACCACTTTCGAAAAGTGAGTGATGCCAACCAAGAAGTCGTGTTTCTGTCAATGGTTGTTCAAAATTTTGGGTGGCATCTAAAATGCCTTCAATATTTCGTGGTGCGATTACAAAATCAGCATTTTCAATACCCATTTTTCTAGCAATGGATGAACGAACCAATTCGGGATTTAAAAATTCTCCTTCAATTCTTGACGTATCGACAACGTCCAAAATAAGAGATTCTAAAGTCGCTTTTTCGATAAATTCGAAACCTAAACTTTCCATACGGCCGAGCAATCGTCCTTGAAGATACCTTAAGGAAGATAAGACTGGAGACAATTTATCAATATTTACCACCGCAAATTATGCGGTAAAAATATACTTTTTTCACCGCAAATATGCATTTTGAGATATATTTTTAAAAAGACAATTACAACATTCACACAGAATTAATAATAAATATACTTGCCTATTAAGTTGAAATAATTACTTTTGCCCAACTCAAAACATACTTTAGGTTTAACCAAGTAAAAGTAAATATTTTGCCTATGAAACGTCGTGATTTTTTCCAAAAGTCAGCCTTAGTTGCGGCTGGTAGTAGCTTGATTTTGCCATTCCAAGGATGCAGTACTGCAAAGCCAATAGTCAATGGTCAAGGCAAAGGCAAGAAGGCAAAAAACATCATTTTTATGGTGAGTGACGGTATGAGTGCTGGTACGCTCAATATGGGTGACCTATTCAGAAAACGCAAAGAAGGAAGAGGAAGTAATTGGATAGATCTATATAGAAATCAACGTGTTGCGCGTGGACTCATGGATATGGCATCAGCTAACTCCATGATTACAGACAGCGCGGCAGCAAGTTCGTCATGGGGTGGCGGTGTAAGGGTAAAAAACGGGAGACTAAATATTGGTGAGAATGGTGAAGAGATCATGCCGATATGGCAAAAATTCAAAAAGGCTGGTAAAAAGGTAGGTTGTGTCACCACTGTTCCTATCACACATGCGACGCCTGCGGGATTTTGTGTATCATCAAAGTCGCGAAATGACCAAAACGAAATAGCTGAGAAATATCTGTCATTGAGATTTGATGTCATGATGGGTGGTGGAGGCAAATATTTTGCAGATCGTAAGGATGGACGAAATATGTATAACGAGTTTAAGGCAGCAGGGTATTCAGTGGTTCAGTCGGCATCTGACATGAAGATGGCTACAAATACCAAACCCGTGTTAGGCATTTTTGATAAAGATGGATTGCCATTTGAACTTGACCGATTAAATGATGTGGATGCAATGGCTAAAGTCCCTTCACTTGCAGAAATGTCCCAAAAAGCCATCGACCTCATGAAAGATCACAAAGATGGGTTTTGCTTGCAAATAGAAGGTGGTAAAGTGGACTGGGCAGCACATGCCAATGATGCAGCAGGACTGATTTATGATCAGGTAGCTTTTGATGATGCTATAAAAGTAGCTATTGATTTTGCTGAAAAAGATGGCAATACCTTGGTCGTTATCACATCAGATCATGGAAATGCCAATCCAGGATTGTACTATGGAGACAAGGCTGATAAAAATTTTGAAAAACTTTTTACATACAAACATACCAATGACTGGATATTGATGGGGTTTGATAGAGAAGGTCTGCCATCGACACTTGCTGATAGGGTCATGTCGCACCAAGGTTATGAACTGAAAGGAGATCAATTGGCATTCATTATAAACAAATATAAAGAACAGGCATCAGAAGGTGTTTACAATTCATATAAGTTGCCATTTAAAGAATATGCGCTTTATCAACAAGAGCATACTTCTATAGCTTTTGGAGGTATGGAGCATTCATCTGATTTTACAGAATTGGCTATGTTTGGACCTGGAAGCGAACGTATGAAATCCTTTATGGTCAATACAGATATGCACTATTTTATGCTAGAAGTCGCTGAAGTGGAGAATAAGTTCTAGAGTTTTGCTATATTTGACGCAAATTATGGTCAAATATGGGATTTTCGCTAAAGGACATCAATTTAAGTGCTATTTTAGTTTTGTTAGGCATTTTTTTAGAATTAATGGTTTTGACATGGGGACGCCATGAAGAGCATTATCTATTACTCCCTGTTTTTTGGGTCTCGGGAGGTATTTTGGCTAGTATTGCTGCTGTTTTTTATAGTTTTAAACGGTCAGAAATAAACAAAGCTATACCAACGGAAGTACCCAACTATTTTTTCTGGATTTTTGTGATTCTGGCGATACTTGTTTTTGCAAAGATATCTGTTGTTTTTTTCAATCATCCTGCGGATCCTATGCAGTCTGATGTAGTACCCACGCTACAATTTATGACTAAAAGATTGGTCCAAGGAGAATCTCCTTATCAAGTGGTAGAGTTTCCTGGATGGTCATTTCAACCTGGTTATTTGACAATGCAATTTTTACCATTTGCGCTAGCCGAATTATTGAAAATTGATTACCGCGTATTAGCATTTATCGCATTTTTAATTATGATAGCCATTGTGTTGAAGAAGACAAATCAGACTCCTGATATCACTCTTGAGTTGATGTGGAATATTTTTAAAATTGTTTTGCCATTTGTTTCTATATATTTGATAATCAGGTATCATATTGCCATTTTCGCACATTCTGTTGAACTACTAGACGTTGCTTATTACTTATTATTAGCCTATAGTTTGTTTTCAAAATCGGTTTATCTTCGTTCTTTTGCGATTGCTGTTTGTGTACTATCTCGATATGGTATCTTGTTATGGTTGCCTGCCTATGCGCTTATATATTATTGGGAAGAAGGATGGCATAAAACGTTAAAGCTTGCAGGAATTGTAGTTGCTTTGATTGTAGTGCTCTATGTTTTGCCATTTATGACTAAGGATCCATTCTTGTTTTTTAATAGTTTGAAAAATTATGATCAGATGGCAGAGCACCTTTGGTCTTCAGTGCCTGAATGGTATCAGCATATTGGTAAACCATATACACTGGCGCAAGGATTAGGGTTTGCCATTTACTTTTTAGACTTTTGGGATGGTACAATTTTGGAAAAAATAAGCGCTATCAAAATGGTGCATATCGTTCTTTCTTTGTCAATCACAATGATGACAATTATAGTCTATTATTTCAAAAAAGGAAAAATAAAGGATACCAATTTATTTTTATTAGGGAGTATGAGTTTGTATTTGACTATTTTCTACAATTTTGTGTTTGCACCATACTCTTACTTATTTATAGTCCCATTTTTTGTTTTATTTGTAATTTTGTATAAAATACCTATAAAAGTTCAAAATGGATAAAAGTGATCAAATCTTAATGAGTGTAGTGTCCCCTGTATATCGTGGGGCAAATGTCATTGATGAACTTGTAGAAAGAATTGTTAAAAGTGTAGAAAAAATAACCCAAAATTACGAGATCATACTCGTAGAAGATGATGGTCCTGATGACTCGTGGCAGAAAATAACACAAATATGTAGTCTGAATACCAAGGTCAAAGGCATAAAACTTAGTCGAAATTTCGGACAGCATTATGCCATCACCGCAGGTCTAGATCATGCTTCTGGTGAATGGATCATTGTCATGGATTGCGATCTTCAAGACTTACCCGAAGAAATACCGAATCTTTATCAAAAGGCTGTGGAAGGATTTGAGATTGTGTATGCTAGGAGGACAGTGAGACAAGATGGATTTCTCAAACGGGCATCATCCAAAATATTTTATACAGTATTTAGTTACTTGACGGATACAAAACAGGATCATACGATTGCAAATTTTGGGATTTATCACAAAAATGTAGTGATAGCAATTTTATCAATGAAAGACCATATCCGATATTTTCCGACCATGTCTAGGTGGGTTGGCTTTAGTAAAAGTAGCATTAATGTCGCTCATGGTAAAAATGATGGAAAGTCCACCTATACGTTAGGGAAATTGCTTCAGTTAGCCTTTGATAATATGATTGCTTTTTCTGACAAACCACTCCGACTAGCCGTAAAATTGGGGATATTTATTTCCGTAATTTCCTTTTGTGTAGGCATTTATTATTTGTGGCTCTATTTTTCGGGTAGGATTCTAGTTCCAGGTTTTGCAAGTACTTTGATTTCTATTTGGTTTCTTTCTGGTATCATTATTTCCATTCTTGGAATAAGCGGCTTGTATATTGGGAAAATCTTTGAAGCTGTAAAACAAAGACCTACGTACATCATTGCTAAAAAAATCAATTGAATGGAGATAGGTTATTTGACATGGGATTCTTCATTTTTTGAGAAGAAGATTGGCAAAATTCAGCTTAATTCAGTTCCTGATATAGAAGTTAATACATTGATTAATTTAGGAAAGACACAAGGTTTTGATTTAATTTATGGTTTTTTAAACTTACCACAAACTTCATTCCCACACTATTTTGACAAACTTAGAGATTGGTATGTTACTACCAATATTTTATATACCATTTCTATTAGTGAACATCCATTTGGGTCGGATCCATGTATCAGAACTGTGTTTACAGAAAATGATACTTCAGCACTATTGAATTTAGGTATAGAGGCAGGTCATTCTTCTAGATTCAAAATAGACGGTCGATTTCCCAATGGATCTTTTGAAAAATTGTATCAAACATGGGTTACAAATTCATTGGACAAAATCATTGCCGATGAAGTTATTATATATGATGAAGGTACAGGAATATTGGGTTTCGTTACCGTCAACCTTAATGAAAATGTGGCCACGATAGGGCTAATAGCTGTGGATGCCAATGCTAGAGGACAACGAATAGGTGCTAAACTTATGGATGCGGTATTTGCATATTGTCAAAAGAATGAAATCGACACAGTGCAAGTCAGTACGCAAATGGAAAATCTGGGTGCTAATAATTTTTATAAACAACAAGGGTTTGTTCCATTAAGTCAAACCGCGATCTACCATTTTTGGATATGAATATACCTTTTAATAAACCATTTCTGAGTGGTTCAGAAACAGAATATATCACAGACGCTGTCATCTCAGGAAAGATATCAGGTGATGGAAAATATACTAAAAAAGTACATCAATTTTTTGAATCGCAAATGGGTTTTCAAAAATGCCTTTTGACCACATCTTGTACGGATGCTCTAGAAATGGCTGCGATTCTGACGAATATACAAGAAGGAGATGAAGTCATAGCGCCATCATATACCTTCGTCTCTACTGTAAATGCATTTGTACTTCGTGGTGCAAAAATAGTCTTTGCAGATAGTAAATCAGAAAATCCTAACATTGACGAATCTCAAATAGAATCACTGATTACACCCAAAACAAAGGTAATCATCGTGGTTCATTATGCAGGAATTGCTTGTGATATGGATGTCATCATGGACATTGCAGCTAAACATGACATAGTCGTTGTAGAAGATGCAGCTCAAGCAATAGATAGTTATTACAAAGGCAAGCGACTTGGAAGTATAGGCAGTCTGAGTGCATTTTCATTTCACGAAACCAAAAATATCATATCAGGCGAAGGAGGAATGCTTTGTATTAACGATGAAAAATATAATGAACGTGCCGAAATCATCAGAGAAAAAGGTACTAATCGGAGCCAATTTTTCAGAGGGGAAGTAGATAAATATGGTTGGATAGATATTGGGTCATCGTTTCTCCCATCAGATATTATTGCTGCTTTTTTGTATGCACAGTTGGAAAAAATGAATATCATTCAGACCCAAAGAAAACGTATTTGGGATAAATATATGGAAGATTTGAGTCCATTAAAAAAATATCAAATCCAACTGCCTGAAATCCCATCTTATGCGACCAATAATGCACACATGTTTTATTTGGTGTGTACTTCTTTAGCACAAAGGACGAAATTGATAGAATATTTAAAAGGCGTAGGTATCTACGCTGTTTTTCATTATCAATCATTACACAAAAGTGCATATTATGTCCATCAACACGATGGTCATGAACTTCTGCAAAGTGATAGATATACAGATTGTCTTGTAAGATTACCGTTTTATTATGAACTGAAGGAAGGCCAACAGGAATTTATTATCGAGCATGTAATTAAATATTTTGAGCAAAGCGAAAGCTGATCCACAAAATATTAATTTTGTCTTTGCCAGAGTTCTACCCAGCTCACTCCTTTTTCCCACTTGTTTACCAATACAAATTTGCCTTGTTTGACAAAATCAGGATATGGGTCTAGGTTGCTAATAACTAGATAATCTTTACCTTCGTCTACAGACCAATCCACTTTTGAAAACACTTTAGCAGATGATAGAAATCCACTATATGGATCTTGTAATGTACGTCGGATGACAAAATCATTAATGCCTATAGAGCTGTCATATGTTTGTAACTCTTCCAACTTTTTAACTAGGTCTTGTCTTATTTCTAAGTATGCAATTTGTGAAGTAAGATTTCCTTGCCTGTTTTTAGCAAAATTTTCTTTAGCTAATACTGCAAACAAAAATAAAACTATAGCACTAAAAACCCACTTATTGGGTGATAATTTTTTAATAGTAACCACATACAAAAAGAAGCCAAATGGCAACAGTGCTATCAAATACCTCACGGTCACAAAATTGACAGAACAAAATATGAGATAGGAAAAATAAACAGCAAAATTAATAATCAATATTTTTTTCAAACTGACATCAGCATCACCAAATAAAGTCCTTCCTATCAAATGTATAGCTCCTAATAGAATGGCAAATGCCATAAGGACCATAAACTCTATATTTGTATTGAAATTTTTGATGACGTACATAGATACCAAAATACCTATCAATGACATAAATAAAGTTTGCCTTTGATGTTCTTTACCACCGAATACCAATAGCAAACCAAGAAAACCGCTCATCCAGAATATCTGTCCATCTTCTAATAACCATTCGAAAGCAAAATTTAGTTTTTCTATAAATTCAGTTGACTTTTTTATCATCATACCCGTATGTTCAGGAAATAAAAACCAACCTTTGTACATGTATTGAATGGAAAGGAAAAGGATGAAAGTCATAATGGGTGCAACGATCAATACTTGTTTTTTAATGGCATCACCACTAAATAATGACTTAGGATTTTTGATATTCCACAAAAAGTTTCCAAAAAGTATGGCAGCAGGTATTACAATGCCCGACTCTTTGGTCAATATGCCTAAACTTGCAAACAAGATGTAAAGCCACATTTTTTCTTTCAGGTAGTATCGAACCGAAAGCAGAAAAAATAAGGCAACGAGTATTTCTGGCAATACATTGGCAGCTTCTGTATAAAATATTTTTTCGACACTTATCAATACCATCACACCGATCGCAGTCAGATTATTGGTCCATTCTTTGACTGTGATGAAAATGAAAAATAAAAATAACACACTTATGGTAAGTGGAAAAGTGTGGTATGCCACAAAAGAAGTTCCAAATATTTTAAGCCAAATACCACCTAGAAAATAAAATAATAATGGATGTCCACGAGAATAAAATTCTGGTATGGCATCAGGTAAAAGTGATGGTCCACTATCCATCATATGTCTAATACCAGGTGCATAGACCCAAGCTTCGTCCCAGTAGAATGGGATGTCTATATACTGAGCACGCAATAATGTCCAAAATAAAAGATAAATCAAAACAGCTATCAAATACCACTGATTTGAACTCTTTAAGTCGAAGTTTAGATTTTTAAACATATTTTGTACTAAGTTTAGATACCAGATTTAATATTGAAGTCACAAAATAGCAGTATTATTTTGTTCTGGCAAAATAAAA
>DAOLFJ010000208.1:0-8098 GCA_035326365.1 Saprospiraceae bacterium
TTATCAAGAATTTCATCAGCAAACACTTCTCTGAAAGCAAGAATTTGAAATTCTTCTTCAATTTTCGATTCAGCGATTTGAACATCGAATTCATTCTGCATATTGTTAATAAGTACAATGCTTTCATAAATTTCTTTAGAATATTCATTTCCTATTCTTATAATTTCTAAAGGATATTTTATCATATGAATTTAATTTATTTGATTAGGCACAACGGTTAGGCTATGTGATGGTTTTGGCGATAGCCAAACTACCATCATAGCCGTTGTTACTTTTCGCTTATCCAACTCTCTATCTCAGTTATATATTCAGGAATTGTCATTTCTTCAATTTCTTTTTTGGCAAATCTTTCTGCTTGAGTTGTATTGTGATCTTTAATATATTTAACCATTTTTTGTTGAAATAAATTGGTGTTAAAATCAATAAAATCACTGTATACCTTTTCAGAAGCATTTAGATCTTTTAATTTGACGGTTTCAGAAAACCAAGCTCTAATACATTCTACTAGTTTGACAGGAATATCTTCGTGATTTTTAATATCGAATCCGCTAATATCAGAAATTGCTTTCATATAATCATAACGTTCGGTTTCCAAAATTAACGACCTTTTATCCGAGAATTCTTGATTGAATTTTCTTAAACCATAATCAATACCAAGTTCGAAAGGCATATTCAATCTGTAATACTCATTTGCGGATTTTGATTGCAATCTTGAAAGATCGTGAATTGAGTACTGAGATTCGTAAATAAGTTGCACTATTTTTTCTAATCTTGGCTGGCCAGAATCTGAGTTTTCCAAACTTATCCGCGGCTTAAAACCATAACAAATTATTGTAAAAACTAAAGTTTGAAGTAAATCGAAATATTTATCATCGAAAGGACAATTTATAAAAACATTCCTTTCATAGTTGTCATGTTTAGCCATATATTATCCTTGATGTGGAAAAGGGTCTTTGCCATACGAGTTTCTCTCTTGAATACGACCATCTCTTTTATGAATATATAGTTCAGTTTGTTCCCGCCTACTTAATTCTCGACCATATTTAACTGCTTCTTCTTTGCGTTCAAATGATCTTGACACTTTTGAAGACCCTGACTTTTTAACAGCCCATCCACCTTGTTCACTCGATGGAATAACGTGATTTGATTTTCTTGTCATCTTAAATCTACTTTAATTAATTAAACAACTTACTTTGGTTTTAAGTTCCCGATTTCCAGTGGAAAGTAACTTGTTACCAAACGAACAAAAATTCTAGCAACTTTCGGTTTTTTACAAAAATCATGTCCAAAGGTGAAATAATTTTAAAAGTCATCTTGCTTTCTCTATTCTTTAGCACAAATTTATAGCATGTTAGAGAATTATCCAAATCTATTTTTTATTCACATCCCAAAATCCAATTAATGCAATTCCATATTCTCAATATTTCCCGATTTATGAAGGACTAACTTTTATTTATTGGGAATATAATTTTGGTATTGACGATTTTTACTTAAGATACCCAACTTTTATTTTTACATTAACTATAACCATTTCCACCACTTCACTACACAATAATCCTACTTCACTACATACCATCATTTTCATCTTAGCACATCGATCTACCTTTGGGTCATTGATTCAAATAAACCCAAAAAATAATGTTTGATAAAAAAATGTTTTTAGTTCGATCTTTTGTTTTTGTGCTTTGTCTTTTGACGGTTTCTTTATCTTATGGACAGTTTGACAAGCTTAAAAAGTCTGTTAGTAAAGCTAGTTCTGATATTTCCAAAGTGACTTCTTCTGAATATGGCAAAAAAGCAACGAATGCTGTCACGCCAAAAGCTTCTGAAAAATCATTATCTAGCTCTGTAGCTGAAACACCAACAGTAAATGGTCAAAACAACTACTACATCAGCCCTACAGGCAAAGGCAAAGAAGCGTCTAAATCTGCTCCTGCCAAAGATATCGCCGCAATAGCGATGCAAATCAAAGCGGGTGATGTCGTCCATATAGCAGCAGGTACTTACACGAGTAAAGCAGACCAAAGTTCAGATGTATTTAGCGTGCCATTTTCGATTATCGGTGGTTACAGTCCTGATTTCAGCCAACGAGATCCTTGGGGACAATACAAAACAGTTTTCAGTGGAACGAATGATATTAGCAAGGGATTGACCACTGAAAGAATAGGCATCCTTACCGACAAAGGCTACAAAGACTGGACCGGAGAGATCGTCATAGATGGCATCATAGTAGATAATGGCGCTAGAAATTACTATTCCGATGCGAAGGAAGAATTTATCAGAAGGAAAGCTAGTCCTGAAAAAGGAATGAATCCAACTCCCAATACACCAGGTATAAAAATAAGAACTGGCAGCGGCACGAAGGTTATCATCAGAAACTGTGTCATCACTAATACAGCTCCTACACAAGGCGCATTGGATGTTCAGGTAGGCAAAAATGGATCTGCATGGATAGAAAACAACTTGATCGTAAACAATACGGGAGAAGGTATCATGTGCAAAAGTAATCACCATGGCGCGACGGGTCATCCATCTTACACCATAAAAAACAATACCATTTTATTCTCTTGGAAACACGATGCCATAGCTAGTTTTGGTGGAAATAGCATCATGTTTGACAATGCCTTGAGTATTGTGGCAGAAAATAATGTTTTTGGTTTTGCAGATTTCGGTGGTGTCAATAATGTCAAACAATGCAAACTAGTGACGTTAAAAAACAATCTTTTTGTCGGACATAAAAAGTATGATTACCAAGAGTTTGGGACAGGATTAAAACTGGATGAAATGGAAGATTATGCCAATTATGTGACACGTGAATCGGGTGATAATTATTCCCAAGAAATCAAACTTGACATCAATAAAAAATGGGCAGAAAAATATTTTGGCAGGGTAGAAATATCAAGGGCAGAAGTAGATGCAGCTGCCAAAGTTTCTAATAGTGGTGCCAATCAACTCAGGTCGATGTTTGGTTTGCCATTACAAGCTAGTTCCGTGTCCAAAGATGCTGAAGTGTGGCTACATAGAATGGGTCTAGAAGATGCGATCAAATTGGGATTTCAACCTTACGGCAAAAACAATGGCTGTACAAAACCATAAGATAAACTTTTCGATATGTTCCCATGGCCGGAGTTTGATAGCTCCGGTTTTTTTAAACAAATAATCTTCATTCAAAAATACTAAATACATAATGAATACTTTAAAAACAATCATCTTTATATTACTGCCATTCATCGTATATGCGCAGAGTTTTCCATCTGATACCAAAGTGCTTGAAGATGTCAAAAATTATCATGGTAAAATAGCTACTGCTAAAGTTCAAAATGACTGGAAGTTGGAAAAAGAAGCCGGTTATACCTTTAGCAATATGGCAAAAAGAGTCGTTGCTGCCACTACTGTAAAAGAAAAAGGCATCAGCAAAAACATCATAGGATTAGCTATTTATGTTCGTGGTGGATCGGGCGAAAAATGGAATTTTTCAAGGTATTTTGTCACAAGTAGTGAAGTAGAAGGTGCCAAAAAATTGACTGTCGATGACTTAAAACAACAGACGATTGAATTGATCAAAAAAGATATTGACAAAGTGTTTTATAACCACAAAGATGTCTGTTGGGTTTATGACATTTCATTTGAAAGTGCTACTCCTGACCGCACCGACAGAACAGGTGATATTATCTACAATTGTCACCTAGAATTTGACAAAAAGTTTAATGACAGCGAAGGAATTACCCTTCCAAATTATCCTTTTGAAGCAGGTGTTATGCGTTACAGGGTTCCTGCCGAGGCTTATGTCAGATTGGTAGATGGTCAGATGAGGGTTGCAGTGGTTACTTGGGGATACAATCAAGCCATTGATAAAAAAATGATGAATAGAAAACAATATGAAAGTCTAACATCGCTAACATCTCAAAATTTTGACCAATTATACGGTAAAGAAGGTTTAAAGTTAGCAGATAGTAATAATGAAAAAAGTAACAATGTACAAGATGATCACAAAGAAACCCAAACTAAAAAAGGCGATACCAAAAAGAAAAAGCTAGGTTTGCCAAAATTAAAAATAAAGGGATTTTGATGGTAATTAGGTCACTTGCTTTATTTTTACAGTTTATAAATTGAATATGCGTTTTGGAATGATCATAATTTTGGTAGGTTTTATGCTTTGCAACTTGCAAGCACAGCCAAACTATGATCATCTCAAAGATAGAGTTGACTACTTCAAATCGAGTATTGGCAAAGGTAAAAATGTTGCTAATCTCGATATTTTAAATGCGGCAAAAAGCTTAAGTGATAGCATCTTCCAAACAAAATATGTTGACTTACAAGGAGATATCCTGATGACTATAGGGAGAATAAATCAGCAGCTAGGCAAGATGGGAAATGCAGAAATCTATTACAAAGAAGGCATAGCAAAAGGCAGGAAATACAATGATAGTCTCTGGGTGGCTTCGGCTTTTGCTAGATTAGGCAATTTTTACACCTTAGAGGAAAGGAATTCCCTAGCTTTAGAATACCATTTAAAAGCCTTGAATCTTCGAGAAATTCATGACTTACCTAGAAAAAGCATAGCAGATTCTTATCATAATATAGCAAATGTCTATATTCAATTAAACGAATTGAGTGTGGCAGAAGATTATCTGAAAAAATCTTTAAGTCTCAAAAATGAACTGAAAGACACTTTGCAACTAGGCATTATCACAACACTCTATGCTGATATTTATAGACTTCGAGGTGATTATAAAAAAGCTGAAGCACACTATCTCAAAGACATACCTAAAAGGCTAAACCAAAATAATTATGAAGGACTCACTATCAGCTACTTAGGGTTGGCAGACAATTATAAAGCTTGGGGCAAAAACGATGATGCAGAGACTTATTATCTCAAAGCATTGCAAGCAGCCAAAACTATAAAAAGACAAAGAAATATTGGCCTGATCCTATTAAAACTAGGTGAGTTGTACAGGAGTATCGGACAAGCTGATCGTGCCAAAGCAGTGTTTAAAAGAGCCATAGAGAATTGCACACAAGTGGACTCTCGATCTTACCAACTCAATGCTTATCGCAATCTTTACCTGATGTATAAAGATGATGAAAATTTACCGAAAGCAATGGAATACCTTGAACTTTTCTCCGCAGTACAAGATACAACAGCCAAAGAAGCGCTCGATATGAAAATGGAAGATATGCAAGCAGTTTTTGAGCTGTCAGAAAGAGAAAGTAAAATCACAGCGCTCGACATTGAAAACAAAAAAGGAAAACAATTAAGGAATATTTTAATACTCAGTATCTGTTTGTTATTAAGTTCATTAGCCTTTGTGGTTTTTGTATATCGAGGCAGAAACAAAGCCTTACTTCAATTGACTCAAGAACAAGCACACACCAAGGCATTACTAGAAGAAAAAGAAGCATTATTGGGTAATCTGCAACAAACAAACTTGCAACTCATCCATGCGGAAAAAATGGCATCGATAGGTGTGATGACCGCAGGAATAGCGCATGAACTCAATAATCCCGTCAGTGCCATTCATGCAAGTGTAGAGGCATTGATGATGGATTTCAAAGATCTACAACCGCTTTTTGATAGCCTTGGAAATTTAGAAAACAAAGGAACGAATCTTGTTACTATAAAAAACCAAATCCAAACCTTAGATTTAAATAGTCTAACTGCTGAATTACAAATTTTAATGGCCACTATCAATAACGGAACTCAACGGACATCACAAATCGTGCAAGGGCTAAAAACATTTGCTAGAGATAGTGGTGACGAATACGCTGATTACAATATCAATGAAGGATTAGAAACTGCGCTTACCATACTGCAACACAAAATAAATCATAGGATTACCATCAAAAAGAACTATCAATATGATGGTAATATAGTTTGCCAAACAAGTAAAATCAATCAAGTACTTCTCAATATTTTGGATAATGCCGTACATGCTGTGGAGCAAGGTGGACACATCAATATAGAAACCAAAGCGATAAAAAATGAATGCGTCATTATCATAACTGATGATGGATTAGGTATGGATATAGATGTGCAAAAAAAGATATTTGAGCCATTTTTTACCACCAAAGAAGTGGGCAAAGGAACAGGCTTGGGTCTGTCTATCAGCTATGCTATTGTCAAACAACATCATGGTGATATCGTCGTTCATTCCCAAGCTGGCAAAGGGACTAGTTTTGTGATCAAATTGCCTATAGACCGAACACAAAGTGGCACAAAAGTTTAGTAGCAATTGGTCAATATCGGGATATAAGGGCGCTGTATCCAATGCAGTTTTAACGCTTATTTCATATCATCTCGGAAGTTTTTTGTTATCTATAAATACAAGCAAAACGGAGTTAAACTTACCACTTCCGTATTTGATTATTTTCACAATACTTTTAATATTTGAAAGAAAAGCAGACTTGAATGTGCTGAGTGTAGAATTTAGTCAGATAAATGTGTCGCAAAACACTCGTTGGTTGTGGTTTATGAAAAGTTGGTATTTTGGAATTTTGCTTTTGATGTCATTTATATGGCGTACCTTTTTTAGGGTTGTGTTGCTTTTATTTCCATTACTTACTTTTGTGTACAAGCATTACGGGTATGAATATACTACTGCGCCTTGGATTTTAAAAATCCCGTATTGGTTAGTGCTCATTTGGGTAGCATACAGAGAATTACGATTAATAGCCAATGTCATCGAGCCACCACAACATCAAGTAAATATCATAGCTGAATGGACATCTCGAGCTTTACAATTGGTCTTGATCACGTTTTTTATGACCAATCTAAGTGTCATGTTCAAGGGTCAGATCGATATTAGATTTGGATTTAGTCATGCATTGTGGTCAAGTATGCCTTTTATGCTCATTGTCTTCACCTTTTTTTATGTTCCCATACGTTGGGTCGAGATCGTAGGTGATGCTATAGATGCTTCGACCAAAACACAAGTTGTTATATTTTGGGTCACATCTTATATGGTGATGATGAGTTTATTAGAACCACGATTGATCCCCGTTTTTCTAACTCACTTCTGAATTTTACCACTTCACTTCATTGTGTTCCCTTAGGCATGTCTTAAAAACTACATTTGTGGCCATAAACCAATGGTATGGGCATTTTACTCATGTTTGTTTTGTTCTGTTTGGTCATGTATGCATTGCTAGTGACCCATGGCTTGTATTACTTATTAAAGTTGATATTAATACAATGGATAGGCTTAGATTTTTCTACCAAAATTCTTTGGATCATAATCAATTTACTGTTGTGGGTTTTGTCATCTAAATTTCTGTTTTTTCTAGTAAAAGACGCTCGTAGTGGCACTCCAAATATGGAAGGTGTATGGAAATTTTACCTAATTCTGAATACCGTGCTGTTTTTAATAGTATTTTTGTTCGGTTATAAATCAAAGTAAATGTCGCAACCCTATTCCATATTATATCTTGATGATGAAGTCGATAATCTCACGGCTTTTAAGGCTGTATTCAGACGATTCTACAATATCCACATCGCAGAAGATGCAGATATTGCTCAAGAAATTTTACGGAATCAATCCATAGATCTTATTGTTTGTGACCAAAGAATGCCTGGTAAAACGGGTGTGGAATTTCTAGAACAAGTTAGTAACACACATCCTGAAGTGATCAGAATGATTTTGACAGGATATAGCGATATGCAAGCCATTATTGACGCCATAAACAAAGGGAAAGTATATCACTACATCACCAAACCTTGGAAATTTGAAGAGTTAAAAGTTATATTTGACAATGCCTTAGAGACTTACACTTTAAGACAAAAAAATATCTTGCTAGAGTCCGAAAAAAAAGAACTGTTACTTCAAAAGGCTCAACAAGAAAAGCAACATATATCATCACAATACGAAGTACTGAAAAACCAAATCAACCCACACTTTCTCTTCAATAGTCTGAATACCCTGGCATCTATCATTGCCACTGACCAAGATAGTGCCATCCGATTTACAACCAAATTTGCTAAGATGTATAGATCCATTTTGGAGCATGGTGAACAAAAGTTAATCCCTTTGGAAAGGGAATTGGATTTGATAGAAAATTTTATTTATTTGCAAAAAACAAGGTTTGGAGATCAACTAAAACT
>DAOLFJ010000209.1:0-8022 GCA_035326365.1 Saprospiraceae bacterium
GCTGACCGCAGGGAAGACTGATGAGCGAAAGGTAGTGATCTTAATTCTTTGATTCAGACTGTATACGTTCTAAAATATTTTTTGTAAAAATTAAAAGTTTAGGTAATGTAGTTACCTTTAAATCGCATAAGATAGTTCCACAAATTGCTGTTAAATACCAAATTGGATATGATGATGTATGGTCTCCTAATAGATGTATCAATACACTATTGGGATGAACTTTTCCTCGTTCAGGTAAATTTAATTGCAGATTCTTTATTAATTCTTTACGTCTTTTTTGGGAAACTCTTTTCTTTATGGTAAGCAATTTTAATATTTCTAAAGCATCTAATCCCAATTTATCATGTTTTTGTTTAGCAAGTTGTGCAAAATCAAACGCTACTTTTCTTTGGTCAAATTCAGACAATAATACTACAGTATTCTCAAAATAATCCCAATATTTATAAGTTGGATTTTGATTAATTTCTTCATTTGAGTATTCCTTACTTTCATTACTGCTATTCAATTGTTCCTTAAAACTAATTTCAAATTGAGATAAAAATTCTCCAAAATAACTTATTGAGACTTCACCATGATGTAAATGCATCTTTGTGCTATTTTCATTTTTTAAGAAAGAATCTTTATGTAATCTCCATATAAAATGAATTTTCTTTTTTGTTTTTAAAATTTTAATATTAAAGTCATCATACGATTCACCTGGAGAAATTGTATCACCTAAATAAAAATACCTTAATTTATTAACTGAAATCTTATCATCCATAAACTTCTTAGATTTTTTTGTAATTAAATTTCTGATTGTACATATTAAAGGTCCTATTGGTGAAACATCATCAAAATCACCGATATATTTATTTTCAATCCATATTCTACTTTTTCCCATTACAAAATTATTGTTGTTAGATATGCATGCTATATCTATACTTAGTTTATTCTTATTACCTATACTTATAAATTTCAAAGACTATTATTTTATTTAAAAAGAAAACATTGATTGTATATTTTTGACAAAATTACAATCAATTAAAACTACTCAATAATTTTGAGATTAAAATAAATGTGTTTGATTTGAGAATTATTTCTTTTGGATTATTTCCCAGTCGATTCTGTCTCTCTTTCGACCATTATACTGACCTTAGGTATAAATAACACCATTGATCAAAATCCACCTAGAGTTTGATTTATTATAAAATGACATTTGTAATTACAATTATGTGTGAAAAATGTATTGGATTTTATATTTTTAAATAATTTTAACTTGAAATGAATATTATTGCTATTTTTGACAATCGTTTATACCTAGATTAGACAAACATTTTAAAGATAGTCAAACGTTCAATTTTACATTGTGATTTGTATTGACCAAACAAGTTTTTAAAAATGGAGATTCCAATGATTGGAACAAAATATAATACACATGCAAATACCTTTCGTTGAGAAAATAATTCAAAAACATTACAATCACTTTGATGAAGATGAAAAGCGAAATGTGACCATTTTTCTCATCCTTGAATTAATGATGATTTTTGTTATTGGCACTTGGGGCTTCGGTTTTGTTTATTTGGAGATGTGGGAAATGTTCTGGCTAGTTGTTTTTACTTGGATTGGCTATGTTTTATTGTTTATAGGTACGGCTTTATGGGGATTATCATTTAAATTTGGACGCTTGAGTGCTTTGATGTTAACTTTAGTGATCACAGGTGTGCCTCCTATATATTATGGTCTAGATACAATGATTACAGTTCACTTGATTTTTGTACCTTTTTCCCTTACGCTATTGTTTTCAAGAAAGGAGCGGAAAGAGTTTTTTGTATATTTGTTGATTTGTCTTTTGGCATTTGCAGCTGTGATCGGATGGAATGTTTTTAGTGAACCACTATTTACACTATCAGCCGCAACTTTTAGGGTATTCAATACGGTCATAACTTTGGACAGCATGTTTATCTCTGTATATTTTGCTTATTTCTTTTTTACTCAAAATGCAGAATATAAGGATTTGTTGGCTACAGAAAGGGAGAAATCAGACCGTTTATTATTGAGTCTTTTTCCAGATTCCATTGCTAGTAAATTGCGTAATAGTAATCAGTCTATAGCAGATAGTTTTGAAAATGTAACTATTTTATTTGCAGATATAGTGGGCTTTACCAAATATGCTAGCAATATGAGTCCAAATGAATTGGTAACAATGTTGGATGAAATATTTAGTGAATTTGATTCGTTGGCGGACAAATATGGCGTAGAAAAAATTAAAACGATTGGAGATTGTTATTTGGCAGTCGGTGGCTTACCTATTCCCGACGAAAATCATTGTCAAGGCATTGCAGATATGGCTCTAGAAATCAATCAGATTATCAAAGAAAAATATACTTTAAAATATAACTTGACGCTTAGGATTGGCATCCACACAGGACATGCTGTCGCGGGTGTGATCGGGAATAAAAAATTTGTTTATGATATTTGGGGAGATTGTGTCAATATTGCTAGTCGATTCGAAGCGAGTGGCCATCCTGAGAAAATCCATATCACACAAGATGTAAAAAATGCATTAGGCGACGACTATATCTATGAAGATTGTGGTGAAATAGCTATTAAAGGCAAGGGTATGATGCATTCGTATTTTCTATTGGGTCATAAAGATGTTTCAAAAGCCAAATTTTCATAAGGGTAATAAAGAAGCATTCAAAATAAAGAAAAACAATCATGAATATATATATCGTAAATAAAATAAAGGTAATCAAATATGTCAAATGTCAACGATCTGCATCAAAATGAATTTCATAGAAGACTGTTACATGACAATCTTAATAAAATATTTGGTCAATTTGATGATTCTATTCTGAATGAAATAGAAAATCAGTTGGTTTGGATAGAGTTGGATGGTGGTAAAACTATTATTAAGGAAGGCGATGAAGGAGATTCTTTATATTTTGTGCTAAGTGGTAGACTGGTAGCTACAAAAAAAAATGATGATGGTCATGAACGCAGACTTGGAGATATTGTACGTGGTGAGACAGTAGGTGAGATGGCCATATTTACGGGCGAACCACGATATGCAACGGTCACCGCTATCAGGGATAGTGTTTTGGTCCAATTGTCAAAGTCTCTATTCGAAAAAATAATAAAGCAACATTCAGACGTAGCCCTAAATGTCACCAAACTCATCATAGAGCGTATCAAAAAAACGCAAAAGTCGCACAAAAGTAAAATAACCAATATTTGTTTTCTTCCGATACATGAAACTATCAATAGGGCTCAAGTCATTAGATCATTGTACGATTATTGTAGTCAAAGTTTGGATATTTGTTATGTTAACAAAGAATTGATATCCCAAAACGGGTTTAATCTTGAACAGAAAAAATCTGATGATTTTAATATAGAAAGTAAAAAACTTATTAAATGGCTCAATGATTTAGAGTTGTTACATGAGTTTATGTTTTTCGAATGTGATGATAAGCCTTCGTCTTGGAATGAAAAGTTTTTAAGACAAGCAGACCATATTGTATTGATCGCAGATAGTACCCAAAGTCATCAATTGACACCCATAGAAAATGAACTTAGGCATCTGTCTAATGTCCATTTTTCGATTGCTTTGGTTCATCCAGCGGATACAGTGATGCCGAGTAAAACAAGGGAATGGTTGACACAAAGACCATTAGTGAGTAGCCATTATCATTTACGGCTTGATCACGTTAATGATCTGCAAAGAATGGGGAGAATACTTACAGGTAGAGCGACAGGTTTAGTTTTGGCAGGTGGTGGCGCCAAAGGTTTTGCCCACATCGGAGTAATGCGAGCATTAAAAGAATATCAAATTCCGATTGATTATCTTGGTGGTACAAGTGTCGGGTCCATGATGGCAGCAACTTTTGCTTTTGATAAACCTACTAGTGACTTAGAAGAAACTATTTACAAAGCCACTTTCCATAAGCCTTCTTCTGATTTAAGTTTAGTACCACTCATATCACTCGTCAAAGGATTGAATATAAAAAAGATGGTAAACTTCACCATCAAACAATTAAGTGGTAGACACGATATAGACATTACCGATACTTGGATACCCATGTACGTTGTTGCATCAAATTATACCAAGTCTGATGAATCTGTCTTTTTTAGATGCAATATGGCAAAAGCTTTGCTTGCATCTTCTGCCATTCCTGGTGTATTTCCACCTGTCATAATCGATGGTGATTTATATGTAGATGGTGGCACCTTCAATAATTTTCCTGCGGATATCATGCGCAATTTGGATATGAACAAAGTGATAGGTATTGATTTTATGATGGAAAAGACTCATAAACTTACCATCGATGAGATGCCTTCTAATAATCAGATGTTTAAAAGTAAGCTGATGGGTAGTAAGGATGAAAAATATAGATTGCCTGGTATAGGGTCTATAATTATCAATTCAACTTTGATGTATAGCAATGCCAAACGACATGAATCCATTGCATACTTAGATTTGCATTTTAATCCTGATGTAGCCAAATTTGGAATAACGGCTTGGACTGATTTTCATAAAATTGTAGAAAAAGGGTATCAACATGCTAAACAAGTCTTAGGAGAAATGAGCAAAGATGAATTAGCTAAATATCAAAAGCCTATTTAATCACATTTTAGAAGACATCAGGAAGTGCAAAAACATTTTAATAATAAAATTATGGCCTTTGGTAATTCTGACTTTGAACAATTAGAAATGGAGGTATTACATGCTTTAGAAAAGAACTTACCTTCATACTTGGCTTATCATTCTGTAAGGCACACCCAAAATGTGCTCGCAGATGCCATCGAAATAGCCACATATGAAAATGTTTCTTCTGCTGACTTACTTAAAATAAAAATTGCTGCATTATTACATGATACAGGTTTTATGGAGACCTATCAAAATCATGAAGAAGCCAGTTGTATTTATACCCAAAAAATACTCTCTACCTATCATATCTCTACAGAAGATATTCTTCATATTTGTGAGATGATCATGGCTACCAAAATACCACAAAGCCCTAAAGATCAGTGTGGTAAAATACTAGCTGATGCTGACTTAGCTTACTTCGGAACGGACCAGTTTGGTGAAATATCTTCCTTGTTATTTGATGAATTAAGGCATCTTAATCCTTCTTTTGATCAACCCACATGGAATCAAATTCAGATCAAGTTTTTGACAAATCATCAATATTTTACAAACTATTGTATGACAAATAAAGCTGCTACAAAGCAAGCACATTTGCAAAGTTTACTTACAGAAAAATGAATGGTAATTTAATTTGGCAAGTATACGTATAAGCATCTTGGTAACTTGGTGATTACAGATGAAGATACTAGCTGTACAAGACATTTCAGGTCAATATTTCATTTAGAAATTAACTAGCCTAATTGAATAGTTTATACCATAATCTAAACATTTTTGCAATATAAGTATGTTTTTATTATTATATAATGTGTTGATTATTAGTAATTATATGAATTATTAGGTTAGTTTTCAGTAATTGTGTTAATTAGAGAAGTTGCCAATTGTAAAGTTTTTTACATATCAATACTTTCTTCATTGTAAAAAGGTTTTTTTAAAATAGGGGCATAGTTTTTGGCAATTGATATTATTGTAATAATCCGTGTAGACCCGTTGAGAAATTTAATTTATTTACTAATAATGCTTTCTATAAGTACAGTTTCCTTTAGCCAGAATGGAATGGGGAACGTAGGCATAGGTACATCATCACCTGATTTATCTTCCATCTTGGATATGGTGGCAGCTGACAAAGGATTGTTGATCCCACGTGTAGAATTGACTGGATTGACAGATCAAGTTACCATTTCTAATGGCAACACGATCAGTTTGTTAGTTTATAATAAAAGTAATATCAATAATATTGTTCCTGGTTTTTATTTTTGGAATGGCCATAAGTGGACAAAAATATCAGAAGGGAATGCGTCTATGTATTCAGGTACAGGAGCACCGACAAGCGAATCTCCAAAATTTCCTACCACGGGTGATTTTTATATAGAACTTCCTAATGGTAATCTCCACCGTTTTGATGGTGATACATGGAATAGTCTAATGGGACTGAGCAGTGATAGCGGCAATTTGCTTACTATGGGAAGTGATGGTAGATATTTTTTAAATCCTGCGCTCATTCAGTCAGCAATCACCGTGGAAAATGGATTACTTAAAAATCAAAATAATGCCATAGAATTAGGAGGTACGTTGGCCAAACCCACTTCTATTCAAACATCTCCTGACAATACTTTAGCGATTTCAGGATTGCAAAATGGCGATTTCATTCAAGATGATGTGGTCACTGTAAATCCTTCTACTGGCGTACTCAAAAAAGTTAATGCATCGTCTCTGGTAACTATCAACGAATCCATCCAAATAGGTGAAGATGGTCAAACAATGTTTCAAACACCTTCTAATATCAACGACTTTAAAAAAGTACATGTGTACAGAAATGGAGTACGACTTACGGCTACTTACATCAATGCTAATACCATAAAATTGGAAGAAGGTGTGAGTTGCTTAGCAGGTGATGAAATTAGAATCGTTCAATACAATTAATTAGTTTATTTTTTATAACACAACACCAAATCAATTTTTTCAAAATGAAGCAGTATCTTTTACTCATCGGTTTTTTTCTCTTTGTCGGCTTTACAGCTAATGCCCAACTTGACTCTACAAAGGTAGTAGATAATAAGGGTACTATTAAGTATGTTTTGAAAGCTAATAATTCTAAAATTATTACACAACAAGACAGTACTATTCTTTATGTTACGCCAAAACAATTAAGCAATCTTCAAAGTCAAGGTGCATCTACATATGTCAAATATGCTGATACATCATCTATGTTGGCAGCTTATTTAAATTCTGCGGGAAATGGATTGACTAAAACGGATCAGTCAATTTCATTAGGCGGCACATTGACTACCAATGCAACGATTGTGACATCTGCAGAAAATTTATTAAGAATCCAAGGACTTCAATCAGGTAGTACAGTTACCGACAGTGTGATGGTCGTAGATGGAGACACAGGAGCATTAAAATGGATCTCAGCGTCTAAATTATTTAATGCCTTGACTTTTGAAAACGGTTTAACAAAATCTGGCAACACTGTAAAATTGGGTGGTGCATTAAATGAAGCAACAACCATAACCACAGATGCAACGAATGTATTAAAAATAGCAGGATTACAAAGTGGAAATCTTGGTGCTGATAGTTTAGTAGTAACTTCAGCTGATGGTACACTCAAAAAAGTAAATCGTGAATCCTTAGTCCAAAGTGGGGAAGTAAATGTTACTGCAACATTAGATCAAACATCAATTACCGTTGCAAATATGCCTGCTTCAGCATCCAAAGTTTGGGTATTCAGAAATGGTGCAAAGCTTGTCGCTGGAGAAGATTATACAACAGCAGCTGGTGAAGTCACACTTACGCCTACAGCTGATTGGTCAGTTCTTGCAGGTGATATTTTTGAAGTACAGTGGGTTAAATAATCTACCATATTATTGATTGAAATTCATTTAATGAAAAATCCCTTTAAAATATTATTAATAATCCTTTGTGTGTGGTTTACAATATCAGTAAGCCATGCACAAACGATTAGGGTCATAGACCACAAAGGAACACCTAAGGATGTTGACAATAGTAAATGGCAACTTTCAGGATCAAATGTTTACTTTAAATTTGGTGGTAATGTAGGTATAGGTACAAATGATCCTGGTGCACAGCTACATACAACGGGAAGTATTAGGTTTTCAGGCCTTGGTACAAATACTTCCAATACCAATCTCATGACTACGGATGGTTCGGGCAATGTGTCTACAAGATCTCTATCAAATATTTTAAGTGGAAATGCCATTACTAGTTTGAATGGATTGACCAATTCGGTACAAAGTTTTTCTATTGGGACAACAGGAACAAATATTGGCATAACTTCCACAGGAAGCACCCATACCTTTAATATTCCCACGGCATCTGCTACTAATAGGGGAGCACTGAGTTCGGCTGATTGGACTACTTTTAATAATAAAGAAGGA
>DAOLFJ010000210.1:0-8014 GCA_035326365.1 Saprospiraceae bacterium
TGGCGAAAATCCATATAAAGAGCCTATGAAAATATATCCAGCTGTACATTACACGATGGGTGGCGTATGGGTAGATTATAATTTGGAGACTAATGTACCAGGACTTTTTGCTTTGGGTGAATGTAATTTCTCAGATCATGGTGCCAATAGATTGGGTGCGTCGGCTTTGATGCAAGGTCTAGCAGATGGTTACTTTGTAATACCATATACTATCGGTACATTCTTGGCGAATGAGATTTCGACACCTAAAATAAAAAATGATTTACCAGAATTCATAGAAGCAGAAAAAGCGACCAAAGCTTTGATAGATAAATTATTGAATATCAAAGGAAACCAATCTGTCGAGAGCTTCCACCGAAGACTAGGTAAGATCATGTGGGAATATTGCGGCATGGCGCGTAACGAAGCAGGATTGGTCAAAGGACGCCAAATGATCCGTGAATTGAGAGCAGAATATTACCGTGATGTATTTGTACCTGGTAGTAATGATGAGTACAACCCTGAACTCGAGAAAGCAATCAGAGTAGCAGATTTATTAGAGCACGGTGAACTCATGATGGTAGACGCACTTAATAGAAATGAATCGTGTGGAGGTCACTTCCGTGAAGAATCCGTCACTGATGATGGTGAAGCAATGCGTAAAGATGATGAATTTGCTTATGTGGCGGCTTGGGAATGGAATGAAACAGAACCAATTCTCCATAAAGAACCATTAGTATTCGAAAACGTAGAATTGAAAACAAGAAGTTATAAATAATCCTGATAAAAATATCCATTATGAGCGCAGATATGAATTTAAAAATAAAAGTCTGGAGACAAAAAAATAATAAGGCATCAGGAAGTTTTGAAACATATCCTGTTGTTGCTAATGAGCACATGTCTTTCCTTGAAATGCTAGATGTACTCAATGAAGGCTTGGTCAATCAAAAGAAAGAACCAATAGCTTTTGAGCACGATTGTCGTGAAGGTATCTGCGGCACATGTAGTATGGTCATCAATGGTCAGCCACATGGACCTAGTTCAGGTACTACTACATGTCAGTTGCACATGAGACACTTTAAAGACGGTGATATCATCGTAGTAGAGCCATACAGAGCGAGTGCATTCCCTGTACTAAAGGATTTGGCAGTAGATAGATCAGCATTCGACCGCATCATCCAAGCAGGTGGTTACATCTCTGTCAATGCAGGTCAAGCACCTGATGGCAATGCGATTCCGATAGAAAAAGGTAGAGCAGGACAATCATTTGAAGCAGCAGCGTGTATCGGTTGTGGCGCGTGTGTAGCAGCGTGTCCGAATGGTTCTGCGATGTTATTTACCTCAGCAAAAATAGCTCACTTAGGTCACCTACCACAAGGAGAAGTCGAGTCTAACAAACGTGCACAAGCTATGGTGGCACAGATGGACAAAGAAGGATTCGGAATGTGTAGCAACATAGGTGCCTGCGAAGCAGAATGTCCAAAAGAAATCAAACTTGAGAATATCGCCTTCATGAATAGATCATATCTGAAAGCTGTGTTTAGTGGTGAAGAAGTGTAGGTAACACCTTACTTTTTGACAAAATAAAAAAAGCCCGAATCGCTGTATTGGTCAGTGGTTCGGGCTTTTTTTTTGGAAAATGTTTACTTGAATTAAAATATTTTACAATATGAAATAAAAATAAATCTTTCTAAACCTATAAAACAATATATTATTCATCGAAATGTCTTATATTTGCAATATATTTACAAAATAGCGTATGTTGATAGAATTTAGAGTAGCGAACTATAGATCAATTGGTGATGAACAGATCATCAGTTTGATACCTTCACCCAAGCAAAAGGACTTTGAGTCTAATATCATTGTTCAAGATAATTATAGCATTTTGAACTGTCTCGCTTTCTATGGCCCTAATAGTAGTGGAAAGAGTAATGTGCTGAGGGCATTTGAGCTTTTTGACCGTTTTTTGTATCTATCCACTCAAACAAATAGTACTGCCAAACTTCCTTACGATCCATTTCTTTTGAGAGAAGGATATGATGAAAAGCCTTGTATGATGGAAATGACCTTTTTGATTGAAGGTACGAGATATAGGTACGGATTTGAATTTAAGAAAGATAAGGTAACTGAAGAATGGTTGTATCGCAAAAAAACAGGCAGAGAAGTTGAGTTATTTCTACGTGAAGGCGACACTATAGAAGTTTTTTCATCTCTGAAAGCATCACAAAAGATCATTGACGCAGCTATAGAAGCAACTAGAGACAATGCTTTGTTTTTGTCATTTTGTGATTTATTCAATATCGATGAAGCAAAATCAATTTTCAAGTGGTTTGACAAGTTTATTTATGTGAACGGATTGGATACTAGTCGTGAAGCTTTACAAACGATTCGTTTGCTAGAAAATGAAAAATACAAAACACAAATCAAAGAATATCTTGACATACTGAATTTGGGGATAAATGATTTACAAATTGATAAAAAAGAATTTGACCCAAGTGAATTGCCTGAAAATTTAAGTGATGCAACAAAAAACAGTTTATTAAGAGAGTTGGGAGGCAAAACAGGCGTAAAAGTAAATACCGTTCATAGTTTTTATGGATTATCAGGTGAGTTAACTGATAAAAAAATCGCTTGGCCATTGGAACAAAGAGAATCAGAAGGCACTAAAAAAGCTTTTCATTTTAGTGGTCCAGTATTGTACACACTTATCAATGGCGGTGTTTTAATTGTAGATGAGATAGAAGCCAAAATGCATCCACTGATTACATTAAATACTATAAAACTGTTTTTGGATAAAAAAACCAACCCTAAGAACGCACAGATCATTTTTGCCACACATGATACCAATATTCTTCACTATGCCAAACTACGAAGAGATCAAATCAACTTTGTGGAGAAAAATCATTGGGAATCGACGGAGATATTTGCATTGTCAGATTTCAAATATAAAAATGACAATTTAAAGGAGAGGCACGACATCGACAAAGAAAAGAGATATTTGGAAGGTCGATATGGAGCAATTCCTGAACTAAAAAAGGCATTTTCTTTCACAATTTAGGTACAATGGCAAAAAAAGGTCAAGCAAAAGGAAGGAGCAGACGTCGCGAAAAGGAAGGAGGCCTGAAAGGTGGAAAGCATACAAGCAATATTTCTTGATAGTTTGTGAAGATGAAGTCACAGAACCTACTTACTTTGAGCAATTTAAAAAATTATTTCCAGACAATACACTATTTTAAGAACGATTGGAACTGGTAACGATCCCTTAGGTGTCGTACGCACAGCTCTAGATAAAAGAAAAGAATTGTCAGAACAATATGGTAGAGAAATAGATTTCACATGGCTTGTTTTTGATAAAGATGATGCAGATGAAAATGAGACTAAAGTAAAACGGTTTGATGAAGCTTATAAAATGGCAAAAGAAGAAAAATTGAATATTGCTTTAAGCAATGAAGTATTTGAAGTTTGGTTACTCTTGCATTTTGCAATTCCAGGTTTTGAACTTCCAATACCACGAACGTTAATTTATACCATGCTGGAAAATGAAATTATAAAATTTGAACCTGGCTATATTTATAAACATGGAAAGAAGGAAATCATTAATTTTGTGCAAATGTATGGAAATGAAGAGTTAGCTATTACAAATGCTAAAATTTTAAGTAAATTTCATGTAGATAAATTACCTATTGAGAAAAACCCTTCCACAGAAGTTTTTATGATAGTAGAAGAACTAAGAAGTTAGATAGCATTTTACTCAAATTAGAAAATAAAATTTACGATTTCCTTACATCATTTTTAACGCTGTTATAACTATTGCTCAAATATTTATCCGTTATCTTTGAATCATTAATAAATTGTATAAAAATATATTTGTATGAAATCACTTTTTACCATCTTATTCACTTTCTACTGTTTTTTCACATCACACGGACAGGTTTCCAATATGTATTTCATCAATGGACTCCCACTCGATTCCATCCAAGCCGAATATATTGAAGCAGAAACATGCCGGGTAGCTTTTAGCACTAAAGTATTTCTGGATATTGATTATGGTCAAGAATCAAAAATCCTCTACAACAAATACAATAGAGTAGCCGATACAACAGGAGATTATATAGAATTCAAAAGTAATATGGATGCTTTAAATTATCTGTCTTCGATAGGTTATGAGTTGATAGACACCGACTACCTACGAATGAAGGATGACGAAATCAGGGTAAAATATATGCTTAAGAAAAAAGGCAAGTAATTTCATTCCTTCTGTTTTCACAATTTTAGATTTCAAACGTCCGATTACATACTTCATTTCCAAAACTTTTTACTACTTTTGAATCTTCAATGAGTATAATGAGTTTGCGTCTTACACCATTTCCTAAACCTTCGTTGCGTGCATTTCTGAATGTCATGGCGGCTATTAGCCTGACGATTGTCTTTATTTTGGTCGTTTTTCAACCGTTCGGAACTGCAAATTTTGACCATCCTTACAAATATTGGATATTAGTAGGATATGGTGTTGTTACATTTATTTCAGGTTTGATATTTTATTATTTTGTATCTTTATTAGTGAGTCAGACTCGATTGAATAGGTGGTCAGCTATTGATGAGGTCTTGTTTCTATTTTGTATCATTCTGATTTGCCAGGTAAGTTGCTACTTATATTGGGCAGCAATGTTTGTTGGCCATTTAGATTGGGCACAATTCTTCAGTTTTTTTAAGATCGCTTCGTTGATTTCTCTTGTGCCGGTGTCCGTATATTTGTTATTTATTTATCAAAAATACAAAGAAGTAAAGTTTGTCTCTAGTGATGAGTCTCCTATCCAAACAACAGAAGCTGAAAAAGAAAATATACAACTGACCATCTATGGTATCGGAAAAAACGAAAAAATCATCCTTGCTCCAGAAAATCTATGTTTGGTAAAATCAGAAGACAATTATGTCATTCTTTTTCTTCTTGAAAATGACAAAATCATTAAAAGAATGATGCGGAATACTTTAAGCGATATAGAACAACAAATAGGAAATTCGTTCTTTAGATGCCATAGATCTTTTATAGTCAATCCTGTAAAAATTGCCGATATAGAGGGAAATATTACCAATACTAGAATTAGTCTGAAAGGCATTGACATCAAAATTCCTGTGTCTCGATCCATGGTGGAGAAGGTAAAAATGCTAGTTTAAATTTTATTTGCTTGATCAAACTAATCAAAAATAAATTCAATTTCCAAACATAACTAACAGAATATCAATCATCTTGTGGTAAACTGCAAACTATAAGTCAAACTGCAAACCTTACCATTCGCCACAAAACATTGCCATAAGTCCCTTCAATTTTTTTAAGATTATTTTGTCCTGCATCTTTGCTTCATCAAAATTTAAAAATCGATATGAACAACGCAGAAATCTTTAGAATCTTAATCATTGCACATGCTGCACTTGGTGGTGCGTCTCTCCTATCAGGCTTTGTAGCCGCCATTACAAAAAAAGGCAGCAGGTCACATATCATCAGTGGTCAAATCTTTTATTACAGTCTTGGTGGTTCCATTTTACTATCTCTGATTGCCGCAAATATGCCTGATCATTACAATCCGTTTCTATTTTCTATTGGTATATTTAGTGGCTATTTTATTTTAATCGGTAAACGAGCAATTAAATACAAAGTACCTACACATGGTTTTAACACAGACAGGATCATTCACGTCGGCATGATTATAACTTGTATTTTAATGGCCTCAGTTCCTTTGGTAATTGCCAAATCCTTTCATATTGTAGCTGGCGTTTTTGGTCTTTTAGGATTTATATTTGCGATGAAAAATTTGCTAGATCTTCGCAATATTGATCAAGTCAAAAAAAACTGGCTAAAAATGCATATTGGCAATATGTCAGGTGGATACATAGCTTCAGTGACAGCCTTTGTGGTGGTCAATAACTTTTTACCTGGCGTTTATAGTTGGTTTGTACCTAGTATCATTGGAGGGATGTTTATCTACTTTAGTATCAAGAGGGTGGATAATTTAAACAAGGTCAAAACACCATACCCTAGTTTTACTAAAACCATATTGACTTTAATTTTCGGATATTGCACTATTTTTTCAAGTTCTGCTCAAAACGATGCAGTCTCTATTCCTTATGGCAAAGAAATAGGTATTCGCGTAGGCATATCAAAAACAAAAGTCAATGATCAACGATTGAGCGCTAAATCATTTACCAATTGGTCACATAAATATGGCATCACATTCGGAACTAGAAAAGTAAATAGCTGGAGTCGCAATCAGTTGGACTTTACTTATGTGAAAGGCCACAAAAAAGATCCTTACTTTACGATAAATTCACTTATTATTTCACACACATATTCTTATCAACGCAGAGTTAAGGAAGGATTTTGGGCTGGTGGTTTTACCAATCATAGGTCCATCATCAATTTCCCAAAATCATTGTATAAAAGTGTTTTTACAAATAATTCTATAAGTTATACCATTGCTCAGTCCATTGGTCCTAAAATCAGCTATAGTAGTATAGTTTTACCACAAAACCAAAGAAATATCGAAATGCAGACATCCATCGAAGCTGCTGTCGTCGCATATTTAATCCAACCTATTTACGGACACCCATATCCTAGAAGATATCTGGAAGAAGGGACCTTCGATCCAACGAGAGCAGGCATGGCGCTTCCAATGTTAAAAAGTGGAAAATTTGTGAGCATTTCTAGATATAAAGGGTTCAAAATCGAGTTAAGTTTATTCTATTATACATCAGATAAGTTTAAAATAGGCGCAAGTTATCAGGGAGAACTTCTATATGCAAATGCCAATGGCAAAGCAGTCAAATTACAATCCAATGACTTCATTGTCAATCCTTGTTACCTTTATTAATCACTAATAACACAAATATAAAATATCATGAAAGTACTAATAATCATTTCTTTTTTGGTCCTATCAATATTACCATCTTTTGCACAATCAACCACAGGAAACGCTAGAGAACTCTTTGACGAATTCTGGACTTTTGTTGACAAAAACTACATCTATTTTGATGCTAAAAAAGTGGATTGGGACGCTGTATATCAAAAATACAATCCAAATATCAATGCAACAACCACTGAAGATGATCTATTTGCCATCATGGATGCAGCTGTAGTAGAACTAAAAGATGCGCACAGCCTCCTAGTAAAACCCAAAAAAGTGGGTACTCAATATGATTTCAGAAGTGGATATGACATACATTTTGACCCAAATCTTATCAAAAGTAAATATATAAAAGACTCACTTGGCCAAGAAGGTAATCTTTTTTGGGCAATGCTAGACGATAATATTGGTTATATATATTTACCTAAGTTCAATGATTACGAAGCTTTTGAAAAGATCTTGCGTTGGATGAAAATTGCAAAAGTAAAAAAGTTAATCATTGATGTCAGAAACAATGGTGGTGGCGATTCTAATCCCGTACCTAGATTATTGGGCACCATGGTGCAACAAAAGTCGTTGCTAGGATCTTATGTAGAAAAAAATGGACCAGCCCATGATGATATAGTAAAACCAATACCAATGTATGCTCACCCAAGACCTGATTTCCACTTTGATATACCAATTGTTGTTCTGATCAATCGTGGTTGTTATAGCGCTACCACATACTTTGCAGCCATGATCAAAGGTCTGCCAAATGTCACATTGGTCGGTCAAGTAACTGGTGGTGGTGCTGGAGGACATCTCGGTTATCAATTGTCAAATGGATGGCAAGTAAGGGTCTCGGTTAGCGATTTTTTTGATAAAAATGGGCAAACAGCTGAAGTCGGAGTGAGTCCCGATGTGTCTATTACTAATACACTTGATGACATAAAAAACGGTAGAGACATTATGCTAGAGAAGGCTATGGCGTATTGATATTTTAGGATTAAGGTTACTTGTAATTAAGAGTTTGTTTAAATTTTTATTGCCTTATAATCAATATCTTATGAACCTTACTTCAAAATAATCTCATCGTTTAGTCCACTAAACTCTTTAATTCTTTTATCGTCAGAACCATAATCTATTGATTAGCAACT
>DAOLFJ010000211.1:0-8013 GCA_035326365.1 Saprospiraceae bacterium
AATCGTCAGAACCATAACCTATTGATTAGCAACTAAGAAAATTTTTAAACATACTTTTAAAATCATTCTATTTTAAAAAGTTTTCTTTTGAAATATTTGATCATTTCAGTTTTAATCGTTATTTTCGTTTTCCCATAAATCGCAATAATAGATGGAAGATCAAATTCAAGGTGCAGAAAATAAAAATTTTAAGTTTAAAGAACTTAGAGTTTATTCATCTACAGAATGGCTAGCGGATAATAAAAAGAAGTATCGTCAGGTATTTGATCGTTACGAAACATCCTATATTTATGCAGAACTCTCATTTTATAATAAGTTATTTGACACGGATGTTTGGGAAGTCGATATCGAACTTAAGTGTTTTGAAATAAAAAACAATAAAAAGCAGCTTTGTAGCTTGACCTTCAAAAAACAAGTAAGCAAATTTGATAATGTTGTGTATGTCAGAGAAGGATGGGGCAATAAAAAAGAAGGATCTTTCTGGAAAAAAGGCACTTACTATTGGGAAGCTTGGATAGATGGAGAGAAGGTCACTACCAAATACTTTTACGTAGAAGATGTGGGTGACTTTTCATTATTGGAAGATAGTAATCCATATGTTTCATTACATTCACTCAAGCTATATGAAGGTCAATATGATGATGTCTTGGAGGAGGATAGATCATATATGGTTGCTTTTTCTAGTGAAGAATCGCGTTATATATACACCGAAATAAAACTTGACAACAAAATCTTGGAAGATAACTGGCATTGCGAGTTGTTTGTCAAATTCTATAATGAAAGTAGAGAGCTCAAAGGTCAAGTAGTGAGACTTCATAATGTCAGGAAGGAAGATAAAATCATAAAAGTTACTGCCGGTTGGGGCGCAAATACAAAGGGATCCTGGAAACAAGGTCAATACAGTATTGAGGTCGTTTTTATGGATAAATTACTTGCAGTCGTTTACTTCGAAGTGGGAGATGAGTTTTTGGAAGGGACATCAATTGTGACTTTGCCAAACAAAACGGTTCCCTTTACGACGACTGATACGGATGAAGAATCGTTTGAAGACGTATTCGATAGGTTAAATGCATTGGTCGGTCTATCGGACATAAAACAAAAAGTAAAAGAGCATGCACAATATATTGAGTTTCTAAAACTCAGAAAGATAAAAGGATTCAGGGAATCCGAGCAAATCAATATTCACTCTGTATTTACAGGCAATCCAGGAACTGGCAAAACAACTGTAGCCAAAATGATGGGTTTGTTGTATAAAAAGATCGGTTTATTGTCAAAAGGTCATGTCATAGAAGTCGATCGAGTAGACCTAGTAGGTGAATATATTGGACAAACTGCACCCAAAGTAAAAGAAGTCATAGAAAAAGCCCGAGGTGGTGTCTTATTTATAGATGAAGCGTACGCATTGGCTAGAAGTAATGATGATTCTAAAGATTTCGGAAGAGAAGTTATTGAGATATTGGTCAAAGAAATGTCAAATGGTAAAGGAGATTTAGCCGTCATTGTAGCTGGATACCCTAAAGAAATGAATCATTTCATCCAATCTAATCCGGGACTAAAATCTAGGTTCAAACATTTTTTTGAATTTACGGACTACCTCCCGCAAGAACTCATAGAAATTGCCAGATTGTTGTCTCAGTCAAAAGAAATCAGTTTTACGACAGAAAGTTTTGATTTACTAAAGGAAATAATAACATCCGCTTATCGCGAAAGAGATAGAGCATTTGGTAATGCTAGGTATGTACAAGACCTGATGGATAAGGCAAAGATGAATATGGCTTTACGTATTATGGCACGCAAAAATCCGTCAAAAGTTTCAAAACAAGACCTAGCAGAAATTCAAATGGTCGATGTCATATCACTAAGGCCTAAAACTTTAAAACGTCTACCAGAAATACCAGTCGATCATGCCTTACTGAGTGAAACATTAAAAGAGCTCAATCAACTCGTAGGCATAGACAATATCAAAACACAGATCAATGAAATGGTCAATGTGGTGAGATATTATCGAGAGACAGGCAAAAATGTACTGGCTAATTTTTCACTTCATACCGTTTTTGTGGGCAATCCTGGAACGGGAAAAACGACTGTTGCTAGAATATTGGCAAAGATATATAAAGCACTTGGTATTCTAGAGCGTGGACACATTGTAGAGACTGATAGACAGGGACTTGTGGCAGGTTTTGTAGGACAAACAGCTATTAAAACAAGCGAAAAAATAGATGAAGCACTTGGAGGTGTATTGTTTATAGATGAAGCATATGCTCTGAGTAATTTTAATGGGATGCAAGGTGATTTCGGAAATGAAGCTATACAGACTATATTGAAGCGAATGGAAGATTTGAGAGGACAGTTTTTTGTGTTTGTAGCCGGATATCCAGATAATATGGAAACTTTCTTAAAAGCCAATCCAGGTTTAAACTCAAGATTTGACAAAACTTTAAAATTTGAAGACTATACACCGCAACAGTTAGAAGATATAGCCATCAAGATGTTTGATGATGAAGGTTATAAAATATCTGGCAAACCACTTGTTGCCTTACAAACCCATATGTTGGCGATCTTCCAGAAAAGGGATAAATTCTTTGGCAATGCAAGGACGGTCAGGAAATTGGTCATGGATATTATCAAAAACCAAAATCTTAGAATAGCTGATACACCACTTTCGGAAAGGAAGAAAAATATGATCAATGCCATATCTGTAGAAGATGTCTTAGGCAGCGCAAAGTCATCTGAAAACGAACAAATCCAGAAGAAAGTCATTGGATTCAGGAGTGTGGATAATGGGTGAGTCATTTTAAATGTTCTATTGCATATCCTTGAGCAAAACATGTTATGGTATAGTCATGCTCTACCATAAATCCATAGACTAAATCTAAATTGGTTTAGAAACCCGCATCTTGTAAACCATTCCCATTTTTATCAGTTATTTTCAATAATCAATAATTAAAAAATATGATCGATTTAAGTCCAAAAATAATTGACGCATTAAATAATCAAATCAGTTGTGAAGGTTACGCATCTTCATTTTATCTTTCATTAGCTTACTGGAGTGATGATCAGGCATTGCAAGGTTGTAAGAAGTTTTTTCTTCGACAGTCTGATGAAGAACGTATGCATATGCTCAAAATCTATGAGTACATGAGTGACTCAGGTGTAAGACCTATCACACCTGCTGTGGAGCAGCCTCCCATCGAATTTGCTAGTATACAAGAAGTTTTTCAGAAGGTATTTGAACAAGAAAGAAGTGTAACGGCTTCTATTCATAACTTATTAAAGTTGTCTTACGAAGAAAATGATTTTAATACGCAGAATTTCCTTCAGTGGTACGTTGACGAACAAAGAGAAGAGGAAGCCGTGATCCGTACTATTCTTGATCGGATAAAAGTTATAGGCCAAGGTGGTCAGAGTTTATACTACATTGACAAAGAAGTAGAAAAGATAAATCTTGCTGTTGTTGCGGCAGAAGCTGCAGAAGGTGGTGAGTAATGTAAATCAGACAACAAGACTGACTCGATGTACACCAGGATTGTAAGATTTTGATATCAAATACTTTACGTGTTCGTAGTGGTCTTTATTATGTTTGAAGTCCACTGTGTTTAAATCAATAATAAGAATAGGGTAGGAAAGGATATTGCGAAAATACTCAAAATAGGCAACTTGTATGCTAGTGAGATAGTCATTTGTAATATCCTTTTCGTAAGTCCTACCTCTTCCTTTTATATTTTGTTGTAGGATATCTACATTCCTGTGAAAATAAACTAGTAAATCAGGTTTTGGAAAAGATTGATTCAAGACCGTGAACATTTTTTGGAATAGTCTTAATTCATCATCAGGTAAGTTTTTACTGGCGAAAAGCAAGGTTTTCACAAAAGCGTAATCAGATACCGTAAATGACCTAAACATGTCTTGATTTAGAAGGCTTTTTTGAAGTTGTTTGTATCGCTCGGTCATGAAAAACAACTCAACAGTAAAGGCAAATCGTTCAGGCTCTTTATAAAATAAAGGTAAGAATGGATTATCATCAAATTCTTCTAGAATTAATGTACAATTGTATTCTTCTTTAAGTAGGTTACAGAAAGTTGTTTTGCCAGCACCGATGTTGCCTTCTATGCAAATATAATTATATGGAAATTGGAGTGCGATATTTGATTATTTTGTGGTGACAAAAGTATGATTTTAAACCATAATTCTTACCACAATATTAAATTATTTATCTTTAAAATATTTAATATCTTTAGTATGGAACGTTTTGGATGTTTTTAAGATTTACTTATATCTGAATTTATTCTTCAAATATTAGAACCTCACTTTCATCTTTACAGAGGTCAAAGATATCCTCAATACTCATTTCTTTCACAGGATCTATGAAGTCACCGGCTATTTCCATAAGAGGTATGAGCACAAAATTTCTTTCATAAATATGTGGATGTGGAATTACTAAATTATCCTTTTCCATAATTAAATCATCACAGTATAAGATATCAATATCAATAATCCTAGGACCCCATTTTTCCTTTTTCTCACTTCCCATAGCACTTTCTATTTGTTTTGCAGCATTTAATGCTTCCTCTGGTGCAAGGTTGCTTTCTACTTTAATTGCGATATTTAAAAAATCATCTTGATCTTTTTTGCCCCACGGTTCGGTTTGATATGTAGATGATTGGTCTGTTACCTGTCCTATTATAGCTGCAATTTGTTTTATGGCATTAGAAAGATAAGAAGTTCTATCGCCTTTATTTGAACCTAGATGTAGATAGTAAGTATGCATTTTATTATTAAATTTTAACGTTGGTTAATAAAAAAAACCGCCCACAACAGAATGAAGCAGGCGACTTTTTAATAAAAAAAATGTGGCTATTGTTTGTTACTTTCCTTTAATATCATTTTCAAATCGTGCTAATTGATTCTTTACTATTGGGAATAGGAATAAAAGTCCTATCATATTCGGGAAGACCATAGCCAAAATCATGGCATCTGAGAATCCCCATACTGCGCTCATATTTGCTGATGCACCAATAATTATAAAAGCTAAAAATAGAAATTTATATGTTAATTCCATTGCTTTACTTTTTCCGAAAAGATACATCCAAGCTTGAAGGCCGTAATATGACCAAGAAATCATGGTAGAAACGGCAAATAAGAAGATGGCAATGGTCAGTACTTTAGGAAACCATGAAATGGAAGATTCAAAAGCTAATGAAGTAAGTGTTGCACCTTCATAGATTTGACCACCAATAGTTACTGCTTTTGAACCATAAACAAAAGCACTATCCACATTAAAAATAATGATTACCAAAGCCGTCATTGTACAAATAACAACAGTATCAATAAATGGCTCAAGTAAAGCTACTAAACCTTCAGATGCAGAATAATTGGTCCTAACAGCAGAGTGTGCTATAGAAGCGGAACCTGCACCAGCTTCATTAGAGAAAGCAGCTCTTCTAAATCCAATAACCAAAACACCTATCAATCCACCTAATCCAGCTTGGGGACTAAAAGCCTGTGAAAATATTTGCCCAAAAGCAGTGCCTATATGTGAAAAATTAGAAACTAAAACTATAATACATGCTAGTATATATATTACTGCCATAAAAGGTACAACCTTCTCTGTTACTGTAGCTATTCTCTTGATACCACCTATAATTGTGATTCCAACTATGATGGCTATTGCTAATCCTATAATAAAGCCAGAATTACCTCCTGACATTCCGAACATGGATGAAATTTGGGCAGCAGCTTGATTAGATTGTGCAGCATTACCACCTCCAAATGATCCACCCACACATAAGATTGCAAAAAATATTGCTAGTGCTTTACCCAAACCAGTATATCCTTTTTCTTTTAATCCTTTTGACAGGTAATACATTGGGCCACCATATACAACTCCATTCTTATCTATATCACGGTATTGAACACCGAGCGTACATTCCACAAATTTAAGTGTCATACCAAGTAAACCGCTCACAATCATCCAAAACGTAGCCCCAGGACCACCCATCGAAATTGCAATAGTTACACCTGCAATATTTCCGAGTCCCACTGTTCCAGAAACTGCTGTTGCCAATGCTTGAAAATGACTCACTTCTCCATGATGGCTTTCATCTCTAATTGTATCTACAATATCACCATCAGAAGTATTTAAATTATCTGCTTTAATAGCAGGAGCAGATACATTTTCAATGTCGTCGTATTTTCCTTGTACAACCCTTGTCGCCAATCCAAACTTTGTAATACTAGGGAAGCCAAAGTAAAAAGAAAAGAACAAACCACCAAGACTCAATATAATTACAATAAGTGGAATATCTGTGTCAAAAGCTCTAAATGAGTAAAGCACAACGGATTCAATAAAGTTTGCAAATGGAGTAAACGCTTGATTGATCCTTTCATCAAGACCTACTTCGTTTGAAGATGTAATTAAGTCAGGTGCTTTTTGGTCTGTACTTGTAGTATCACCTTGTGCAATAACAAAATTACTAATCAAAAGAAATAAATAGATTAAAACTGTCTTGTGTAAATGCATAATATACGATTGTTATGATAAATGTTGCTCATATTGTCTCGAGCAGTGCCAAAAGTATATAATATTTTAAATTTAACAAAATGTTTACAATTAATGATATCCAATGGAATTGTAAAAATATTTGGCAAGATAGATAATTGCTTGTCTATTATTCTGTTTTTATTAATGTGGCTCGCAGTTATACTAATTATATTATGTTGAATGTAAAAATACTTACATAATATTTTTATTTAATATTGTTGTTTGTGACTATTGAAAACCCGAAACTTAAAACAATTATTTAAAAGATACCATCAATGATTCAATTTTGTGACCATTCAAATAATCTGTTATTGGCATCAACTTATTTCCTTCCGGTTTGATCTGAATAATGGAGATATACCCGTCAAGACATTTGATTTTTAAATGTCTTTTTTGATCTGTTACAATTTGGCCTACTAAAATTTCATCGTCTATGACTTCTTTTTTTGCTTCGAGTACCTTGGCTTCTTTATCATCAATAACGCACCATGCTGCAGGGTAAGGACTGAGTCCTCTGATGAAGTTATATACTTTATGTACAGATTGTTTAAAATCTATTTGACAGGTAACATGAAATAGTTTGGGTGCTTTTGTGGCTTCACTATCTTCTTGTTTGATGAAATTATATGATCCAGATTCGATCATTCTGACCGTATCTAAAATTACTTCAGCGCCAAGTAGCATCATGCGATCATGCACAACACCAGTATTTTCATCAGCTCCGATCGGCATGGAGCGTCTAATTAATATATCACCTGTGTCTATTTCATGTTTTAACTTAAAACTCGTCACACCTGTTTCTAATTCTCCATTCATGACTGCATGATGAATAGGGGCAGCACCACGATATTTTGGTAAAAGGCTGCCATGCAAGTTAAATGTGCCTAGTGTCGGCATATTCCATACTACTTCTGGCAACATCCTAAAAGCGACGACAATCTGTATATCTGCATTGTAAGCGCTAAGTGTCTTAATAAATTCGGGTGATTTTAGATTTGTAGGTTGCAATACAGGGATATTTTTTGAAACAGCGTATTTCTTTACAGCTGATTCAAGTAGTTGTTTACCACCACGACCTCCATAACTATCTACACTAGTCACCACAGCCACTACATCATAATTGTTTCTAACAAGAATATCAAGGCTTGCTACAGCAAATTCTGGTGTACCCATAAATATAATTCTCATCCCTTTTACCATTTAATGAAGTGCAAAAGTAGATTTTTAAATCTAACTGTAAGGAAAGTTGGTATCTTATTTATTAATGTATCATGTTTTTCTAATATTTGAAGTACTCAAAAACCTGTGATTGATATAGTTTCTAAATGAATTAATTCTCTATACCATAGTGTATGCCATGCAATGTTGTAGGATTTCTTAGTCTTTTAATTAAGAGTATGTTTAAATTTTTATTGCTTTATAATCAACATCTTATGAACCTGACTTCAAAATAATCTCATCGTTTAGTTCAC
>DAOLFJ010000555.1:0-1683 GCA_035326365.1 Saprospiraceae bacterium
TTGGATTTGGTACACCGCCAGTTTTGTCTTATTCAAATGGTTTGACTGGAATATGTGGTATCAATGGAACAGCAAATCCTATTACACAAGATTTTGGAACGTATAGAGTTTACACTTGGAGCTTTATACATCCATGTACCAATGCTCAAATAGAACATGTACAAACAGTGACCATCGTACCAGAACCCAACATTGTGCTTAATCCTTCATCCGTTACCTTATGTGAAGGCCAGGCATTTGACCTTTCTACGATTCTTGTTACAGACATAAATGGACAATCTGCTAATTTATTCATATCTTATCATACTGGTTCACCAGCCACTAGTGCAAATGAAATCACTAATCCAATCATCATAGCATCATTATTTCAAAATTCTTACGTAATCAAAGTAACGAACGAATTTGGTTGTTCAGATGAGGAAATTGTAATATTTAATGTAACAACACAAATAGGTGCTGGAGATGGCTCAACTGGCAATGAATGTAAAGATGGTTCACCAGTCAGTCTTTGGGATTATTTATTTGGTAATTATGATATAAATGGATATTGGGTATATCTAGGAAGTGAAAACTTAAATATTGACGATCCTTTTAATGTCAATTTTAGTAATGTCCCTGCTGGTGATTATGAGTTCGAATATATTGTTCCAGGACTTAATGGTTGTCCTGATGATGCTGCTACTATATTAATAAGTCTTGTTGCTCCAGGTGACTATTTTATTGAAAGTGTCAATTGTTCTGGTGATTTACTTACTTATACCATACAATTAATTGCATTAGGTTATCAAGTAGAATCCACAGCAGGAACAGTTGTCTCTAATGGAGGTGGTTCTTTTACGATTACAAATATTCCGATTGCACAAGGAGTTACCTTGACGTTTTCAAATTCAGGTAGCAATTGTAGTCCACAGACTGTAGATATTTCTGCACCTACCTGCGGATGTCCAAATATCAATCCCCCTGTAAACAATGGTAATGTTTTAGCTTGTCAAAACAGTCAGAATGTAACGCTTTCTGTTACACCGGGAGCAGGGCTTTCTGTAAATTGGTATTCTGCTGCCACAGGAGGAACTCTTTTATTAGCAAATAGCAATACTTACAGTCCTTCTACAGCTACTACTGGAGTATTTACATTTTTTGCTGAAGCTATCGACTTAGTTACCAATTGCAAAAGCAATACTAGAACACAAGTAAGACTAGAAGTGGTGGCTAATCCAAATGTCATGAATGCCATTTTAAGAACATGCGATGATAATAGTGATGGATATGCTGAATTCAACCTTGATGATATAAAAACAAGTGTAAATGCCAATCCAGCCAATGTAATCACTTTTCATATCAATAATGCAGATGCGCTGACTGGTGCCAATCCACTACCTACCTTATATACCAACACAGTGGTCAATCAGACGATTTTTGCATCTGTAAGAAATAATAATGGTTGTATCTCTGTGGCTCAGGTACAGCTAGTTACAATCAATCCACCGACATTTAATACTATTATAACTAGTATATCTTGTTTGGGAGCCCAAGATGGTGCCATAGAAGTCATATCTTCAGGAACAAATACTTACAGATTAAATAATTTACCATGGACATCATCTAATATTTTTGAGAATCTAGGTCCTGGAACCTATTCAGTCTCAGTCAGAAACGATGATTTATGTATCTCAACAGCCTTTG
>DAOLFJ010000212.1:0-7951 GCA_035326365.1 Saprospiraceae bacterium
CTATAGGTGTATACTCACTTGACATGAAGTATCTGACGTTGGATTAATATTGTTTTTGTAACTATTTACGTCAGTTTCAAAATAAACTGTTTTTGTCACGATTTCATGGTGAAGCTCGACAGGTTTGCATCTTACAGGCAAAAAATAGCGCCAAAATTAAGTTAGTTTTCCATTTTACCACGGATGTACATCCGTGGTTATTAATATTTTACCCCATCGGGGTCATGGTTGAACAGTCACAAAAAAGGTTTGCACCAATTTTAATAGGTATTCAAAGATGTGCATTGTTTTATCTTGTAGTCCAAAATAAATTGTTGTAGACTAAATCACTTTTTTCTACCTATTAAACCATTTCTGTGGATCTAATTTTGCTTTATCTTTCCATAATTCGAAATGTAACTCTGCATTACCATCTTCGCCTGTGGTGACTTGTCCTATCGATTGTCCACGTTTGATCTTCTGACCTTTGCTGACATTGACATTATCTAGTTTAGAATATACGGAATAGTAGCTGCCATGCTTGATGATGACCATGTTTTTAAAACCTGGTATAGTAGTAACTCCGACGACCTCACCGTCGTATACACATTCTACATTATCGCCTGACGGTAAGGTAAAATCTACGCCATTATTAGATACATCTATGCCTTTGATGGTCGGATGCGGATGTGTACCAAACTTGCCTGTGATTTTACCTTTGGATATAGGCCAATTAAGCGCACCTTTATTTTTTGAGAAACCCGAATTATCGATTTCCTTTTTCTTTACTACAGCTGCATCGCCCTTTTCTTTCTCTTTTGCTTTGGACAGTTCTGCCAAGATCACTCTCTCTATAGAAGCATTCAGGTTTTCGCGTTCCTTCTCACGTTTTTTAAGAGAAACTTTTAGTTTTTCTTCTTCTTTGGACAGTTTCTGGACGATCTGATCTTTTTCTTTTTGTTCTTTTTCTAAGATGACAATATTCTTTGATGTTGCATCTAGATTAGTAAGGTTTTGGACCTTTGTTTTTTCTATTTCTTCATTCTTGGATTGGATTTCTCCTGTGATGGTCTTAATCTCTTCCACTTTTTGTTTTGTAAAATGGTCAAATTGGTGCATATATCTCCACCTTAGCATCAGATTATTCAAGTTTTCTGATGACAATAAATAGGACCACTTAGAATTAGTCATTTTTTTGAGATAACTAGATCTTAGCAAGGTACTGTACTGATCTTTGAGTGTATTATGTCTCTTTTTTAAAACTTCTATGGTTTCTGTGTTGGTTGCTATGGTTTTTTCATTGAGTTTGACTTCGGCTTCTAGGTTTGATATTAATTTCTTTCTACTGTCCATTTGTTGCTCAAGTGCCTTGAGTTGAGAGAGATTTTTCTCTTTGGTTTGCTTTGTCTTTTCTAATTCTTTGGAAGTTTTTTCTATATCTTTGATGATTTTGAGACGTTGTTTTTCAAGGTCTTTTCGAGATTGTCCCTGACCTATCTGACCTATGCACAACAGTATCACTATCAAACCTAATATCCTAGTTGATCTTCTCATATCTTGATGGTATTGAAAACTTAAATTCTTTAGGCACATTGATATCAAACTCTGAAAAACTAATATTGATACTTCCATTCTCACTTCTCGACACTGGAAAAACCAAGTTACGTTCATATGCCACACTTCCATGTTTGCCTACAGGTCTATAATCGTTATATGTGGTAGTTGCGACTCTACCTTGCCTGTCTTCGATCACCATTTTGTCTAATGCGAGTGTGTATCCATTGACAAAATAAGAAAGTCGGAGATCGTCTACATTAGCGTCTACCACGTAATAGACAGAATCTTTGCGCATGACCATCTCGCTAGAATCGGCCAAAATGACATTGCCAAACATGAGTTGCTGAATATCTTCAAAACTAGCTGCCACAGAAAAAATATCACTCAATTTGTCTATTGGATTTGTCTCATAGACACCTTCTAGACGATATAGAACAGTATATTCATTTTTGTCTATCAAAACCCTAGCTGCTTCTATTCCGAACTTAGAGACAGCTACCAAAGCTGCACTATCTCGTTTTACCTTAAGATTCATAGTGCCCGATACGCTCTCGTCAGGTGTTTCTAATTGGGTCTTTGCCTTACCAGAAAACCATTCAAAATCAATATTTCTATCTACAAGAGATTGATATATTTCAGCTTTTGTTCTATTGGGTACATCACCTGTTGCTAGTTTTTTCTTGGTACTACAAGCTGAAACTACTAGAAAAGCAATCAATATGATTAGGTAGTTTTTCATCAATTTCCTATTGTAAGTTTTAACTTCTCTGCCAGTCTCACTGAACTATTTCCCAAATCTTTTGACGTTTGCCAAGCTACAGCCGCTTTCTTGAGATCATTTTGTTCTTTGTAAATATCTCCTTTTAATTCGTACGCCATACTATTCTTTTGATTACTCAATGCGATGGCTTTATCCGCAGATTCCAATGCCTTGGTATAGTTTTTTTGTTTCAGGTAGATTTCTCCTTTGACGGTCTGTACCCTACTTTCTATACTTACCTTACCAGCACTGATTAAACTTGCTTCATCTAAAGAAGACATTGCCTTTTTAAAATCATTTTTTGCGGCAAGCGCCTTTCCATTAAAATAATATGAAATGGCTTGATTTGGAAATAAATCTATGGCTTCTGTTGAAATTTTGGTCAATTGGTCATAATTTTCTACCATTTCTAAACCGAACATTAATTGTTCCCATACCATAAAGTTGCGATCATTGAGCGATAATGTTTTTTCGTATTGTCTGATGGCAGCTGTCACGTCATCATTATTCATTAATACATCTCCATAGATTGCATGCGCTTTGGCATCATTAGGGTGTGCAATGACCAACTTATCGCACAATTCTATCAGTTGTTTTCCCAAAATGGTATCTCTAGTCTCTGCATGTTTTTGTACGTGTGGAATCAATTCTTTGATTTTTATATCGATCGGCGCATCAGGATTACTCACTAATGGTGTCAATGTCACTAAGTAATCTTCCTTAGAAACTGATTTATTTGATAGCAAAACTAAACCCAACTTTGCGTCTGTATCATTAGGATCTATGGCCAATATCCTTCTGAGATAAGGTTCTGCATCTTTAACTTTATCATTTGAATGCAACATATTTGCGATCAATCTGAGGTAGTTTTTATCCTCGGGAAATCTAAGTGTCAGTTTCTCTAATTCTGCCACAGCTTTAGTTACATCACCGGCATTGTCATATATCTCTGCTCTTTTTAGAATCGTATTTACAGAGAAACCAAAATTCAATTCCTTCGTATCTAATGTTGCTAATGCAGCAGGCAAATCTTGTTTTTTTATGTATAGACTTACGATTTGGTCATACAAGTCAGGAGCCGGTGGATCTAAGGATGAAAGATGTTTGAGTGTTTTGATAGCATCGTCGTACCTGCCCATTTCTTTATAAAAATTGACTTCATACAGTCTGATCCATTTATTATTGGGTTCGATTTTGACTGCTGCTGATAGGTTGGACTCGGTCAGGTTTATTTCTTTTTTTTCATTATACAGCTTCGCCAATTCAAAATAAACAGCCGCCACCTGTCCCGACTCTCTTCTGATACTATCCAATAATTTGACAGCGTCATCCTTTTTTCCGGCAGCTATGAGATACTTTGCTGAGACAAATCTATCCTCTATCTTAATATCTGCTTCTCCTTTTCTAGGGTCAGTCACTTCTTCCTGGCCTGACAATCCAGAAAAGACTGCAACTAAAATAAAAATCAATATTGTTTTAAATATATTCAATGTCATTTATTAAGATGGTGTCTAAAAAGTAAGTTATTCATTAACATAGAACACTTCAGCCAATATTTACTGAGTTAAACTGACTGTTCCTGTTATAACTCGATATTAATAACCATAACGAAATATTATGGTTCAAAGGTACGGATTGTATTATGTTTTTTATGAATATACTCTAAAGATTATCCTTAACTCAACATTAGGGTTAAAAAAAACGTTTAATTTACATAACCAATCGTTAAAATATCATCATGACCATCCAAGCTAATACCCCTGAAGAATACATCGAAAAAATAGAAGATAATGTTAAAAAAAATGCCATCATAAACCTGCGTAAGATCATCCAATCCAATATCCCTGGCGGATACGAAGAAGGTATGAGTTACAATATGATAGGCTATTACATACCACATAGTCTATATCCTGCGGGATACCATTGTGATCCCAAGCTTCCCTTACCATTTGTAACCATCGCAGCTCAAAAAAACTTTGTAGCCGTATATCATATGGGTGTGTATAGCGATCCTGTACTGCTAGAATGGTTTGTATCCGAACATGCTAAACGATCCACTAAAAAACTAGATATGGGTAAGAGCTGTATCAGGTATAAAAATCCTGAACATATTCCTTACGACCTTATAGGTGAACTCATGACCAAGATTTCTGCTCAAGCTTGGATAGATACTTATGAAAGTCAATATAAACCAAAAAAATAAATAAATCAAAACGTTATATTTGTTCATAAAAAGATACATGTGCATCCCATTTTCCTTTTCATTTTACTTCAATCGATACCATTCGTGAAAAACCAATCTACACCATACCCACATTTTTTCATATACGATTTAGGGAGTAAAGCTAGTGAACAAAAGTATGAGTTTGGTGACTTCAGCATGGCGTCTGACAAAATCGTAAAATCAAATATCACCACAGAAAAAGATGCGTGGCTACATAAAATAGACACCAATTTAGCTACCCTACATCCCAACAAAGCAGGCATCATCATCTATATTCATGGATTCCAAGGTGACAATAAGTATTTTGTCCAAAGTAGTGGCTACTTACTTCAGAAAGACATCTTTAATAATTCAGCACACGATTATGGTATGACGGTATCCTTGCAATGGAAATCTAGTATCATATACCAAGATGCTGTACAAACAGCACTCCAAAAAGGTAAGAATATGGTAGACATCGTAGAAGAGATCTATCAAAAACAACAAAAACTATATCCTGGTGCGCCTATTTCAATTATTTGCCACTCTATGGGCAATCGTGTGTGGCAAGGACTGTATGACAGTTGGGTCGATAAAAATAAAAGTATTCGTATAGAAAATGTTTTTTTCTTTGCTGCAGATTTGGAATATGACATCTTTGATACAGGTTTTGAAAATATTCAGGATCATGTTGCGCAATCTTATGTATTCTATCATCGTGCAGACCGTACCCTACAAATGGCCAATGCCCTCAAGGAACACAAAAGGTTAGGTATCTATGGTACATCACCACACACTGACTTGGTATCCAAACATATCACATTGATAGATGCGACAGATATTAAAGATGAAGAGACTTTTGCAGGAAAACTAAGTTTGCATAGGTATTATTATGGAAGTCCTACTATGCGTGAAAAGACTGTAACCATTTTGAGTGGTAAGGTGAATTAATTTGAGTAGGGAGTAAGAAACGCGAATTTTCACTAATTACACAAATTGATAATAGGAAACCCTTTCTTTTGTCAAAGTCCAATCTGACTTTGATAGTAAGTATCCTTGTGGTCTCTAAAAAGTGTCATAGGTATCAGATGGTCTAGCTCTAAGACAGCCTATCGGTGAATATATGTCACCACTGCCTAAATCATGTCATCCCTCTAGGATTGGGTTTTGGATAAATCTTGTTTTGTACAATCTTATCATCCCTTCGGGACTGGGTTTACGGTAGATTTGTTGATGGCTTATGATTGGGATTAGGTACTTCGATTAGGGTACCGATGGATATGCGTTTCTAAAGTTTTAAAGCTTGGACAACGATAATCATCCAAACAAGTTTTGGATATTCACTAAATGTTAGCCAAAAAAAAAGAGCCACCTGTGATAGGTGACTCTATAAAATTACTAACAATGGAAAAAATTAAAAAAATTAAAAAAACTATTTAAAACTAAAAAACTTAAACAAGAAAAAATTAAAAATTCTACAAAAAAAACTAAAACTAGAAATTAATAAAAAAAACTCTACATAAAAACTAAAAATAGTACAAAATTGAAAAATTAAAAACTTAATATTGTTAGCATGAGCGTATAAACGCTAGTCGACACAAAAAAGTTTCACAAAATTACTTTTTTTTAAAAAAAAATAAAAAAAGGGCCGTTGGTGCAGAACGACCCTTTATAATACCACAACAACGGGGAAGTGGAAACTATTTATTTTAATATTGAAAAATGCTGTTAACGCTTTTCAATACCTTGTTATTAAATTCAATCTAGGTAAAGACGAAATCAAAATATTATAGTCACATTTTTTGCATTTTTTTTTATGCTGACCTTTTTATACCATCCCTTCGGGATTTTTGGTTTGAATGAACGTGGTTTTCTAGAATTATGTCATCCCGTCGGGATTAGGCAAAATCTCTGATGGTCTTTTAAGACAGCCTATCGGTGTTCATTGGAATATGGAAGAATATCATGTCATCTTTATAATCATGGAAAAAATATTGCGATCCATACCGATGCGATGTCTTCGAGCCATCGGATCGGATGCGAGCGTGCAAAAAAAAAGAGAGCTTCCCTTTATGAGAAGCTCTCTAATGTATTTATGTTAACTATTTAAACACTTTTTTAGTCGATTTTTATCACTCTTTGTTGGTGGATTTGCTCACCTTGAGTAATGATAAAATTGTACGCGTCAGAAGGCAATTGGTCTACTTTGATCAATTCTATACCGCTACCGATGATCTTTTTTGTCATAACAAGTCTTCCACTCATATCGTAAATTGATACTTTTACATCACCATTTTCCATTGCTACTTCAGAAAGATCGATATTTACGATTTCTGTAGTAGGGTTAGGATAGATGCTGATAGGTCCTAGCGCTTGTTTATCGAAGTTCACACCACGTACATCTGAAAACTTGTACGCACCATCAAGGTCTGTCATACGTAAACGATAGTAAAATACTTGACCATTTGTACGAGACAATGGCAATCTATCATCTATATAGTCATAAGCGATGTCTACATTGCTATCACCTGCTGCTTTTACCCTTGCGATCTCGTCCCAAGTGCTACCATCTATACTTCTCTCGATACCGAAGTAATCACTATTCACCTCTTTAGAAGTTGTCCAGTCTAACTTAGCACTACTAGCAGAATGCTTTTTTGCGTCGAAAGATTTTAGAGTGATAGGGAGAGCTACTAATTGTCCATTTGTACCATATGAAGTTACAGTAGGGCCACCATCAACAGTTAAATCAGAGCCAAAATATATATCTGAAACACCTTCACCGTATTGAGCATTAATCAATTGGTCTGAAAAAGCATCATCAGCTAGTTCAAAAAGAGCGTTTCCTGTACCACCTGTCATATCAATAGAGACTAAATCATTTGTTGCTCCAGCTATCCATTCTGTTGGTAAATTACCAGATGTATTATTCTCTACCATAATATAATAATGACTAGCAGAACTTGTAGTACTAATAACAAGTAAATCTGGAGCAGGTAATCCACTGCCACCTTGTTCATTAGAAACATTTACAGTTGGAGTACCATTTGCAACTGGGCATCTAAGAACAAAAAAGTATCCATTTAAATTTTGACCAACATAATTCGAAGATAAAGTGGCCGTAATTTTAAGATCTGTAGGACTATTACCAGCTACTAAATTCAAGCTTATTTGCGCACTAGATGTGATAGATATAAATAAACCAAATATAATTATAAATAACTTCATTTTTCTAATTTTAAAGGTGTTGAGTAAGTGTTTTCGACTGATCGTTACCGAGAACTGTAGATAATAAAAATATCCTATCGGTTAATACAGCTCCATAATTAATTGTACCATTCATATTAAAATCATTATTCGAATATGCATTTGTAATAGTAGTACCTTGGTTATTACCTAACCCTCTATTAATCAAACCAGGAGTGTTAGGACTTGCTAAAAGAGAAATTCTA
>DAOLFJ010000556.1:0-1679 GCA_035326365.1 Saprospiraceae bacterium
GTTGTATCAGCTCGACACTAGACAATACTATAAAACAAGTCACCTTAATACCAAATCCTACCACAGGATTGCTAACTATACGTAATAATGGCAAACAAAGTATTACTACTGTAAAGATTATCAATACTTTAGGTGTATCAAGCACTTTACCTTACGATCAATCATCACAAGTAGATATTTCGTTTTTGACAAATGGTGTGTATTTCTTAAATATAGAGATTATGGATGGAAGTCATTCAACACATAAAGTGATATTGGTGAAGTAGGTGTTATTACTAGTAATGGTAAATAAACCATAAGGTTTTGTCATTGAATACACTATCCATTAAAATAGACTTTGGTTATATTTAAATGTATGGTGTATTTTTTTTGTCACAAATTCAAAAAATTAATATTTCATAAAGACTGAATGAAATAATAAAAAATCATCTTAAAAAACCAATAAACCTAACACCAACCTAACAATATAGTAGCTAATATTCTAAATTATTCCATTAAGTACAAATATTATACTACCTTTACACTAATTAATTACCTTTAAAAAATCATTCCTATGAGTACTAGAACATTTACAAAAAGCTTAATGGTTATTTTGATTTTATGCTCGGGCATAAGTCACATAAGTGCGCAAGATTGTGATAATGATCATTGCATAGACGTTGTAGAAACTATAATTCCTAACCCAACTGATGCAAATTGTGGAGCAGTAACGCCAGTTTTTGTTACTGGATGTATAATAGATGCGACACCTGAGACTATTATTACAACATGTGGCGCAGATAAGCTTCCCACAGTTTGGTTTAAAGTTATCGTGGACGCAGAGGCTGTACAATTACAAACAACAGTTACAACAAGTGGCACATGGCAGCCTGTTTGGTCTATATATTATGGTGACTGTACAGCTCCAATACTTCTGGACGGTGGTGGACCAGGCAAACCATCTAATCCATGTAGCAATTCAGATGGTAATGAGTTCATTCATAGTGTAGGTGTCGTAGAAGACATAGAAACATACTGGATTGCTGTATCTGGAATGGTTGAGATAGATGATGATCCTAATTTTACATTGGGCGTAACGACTCTTGCTGGTTGTGTATCTTGTCTCGGAGATGCAGGTTGTGGACCAGAGGCAGAGTGGGAAGTTAAGGAGAGAAGTAGCGACAGACCATTAGATGACCCCAAATTTTGCCCAGGAGAAGAAGTTACTATTTGTGTAAACTTTGCATATGATGCATCTGAGACAGGTAGTAACTGGCTCCACGGAATAATTCCTGATTTTGGCCCAGGATGGGATATGGTAAATTTCGACGGCGGAAATATCACTTCAAATATCGGAATACCCACATGGATATCTAAAGAAAATACAAGTTGTACACCAACGATTCAAGAACAAATGCCTTTTTTATGTACGTATACTGATCCATTAACAGGTAGACTTGTACTTTGCAATACAGGATGTCAGGCATGTCCCTGTACTGGCCCATTATTATTAGGGTCAGGATTGCCAAGTGGATGGTTCTGGAATACACCGGGCGGCGTAGGTTGTGAAAGTGATTGTAGGCCTTCAACAAATTATGGAATTGGAAGCCAAGCGGTTGATATTAATTTTTGTGTTGATCTAAAGGTAAGGGAATTAAATAATGCGGAAGATTGTATCAGAAATCGTTCTCTAAGATTCA
>DAOLFJ010000213.1:0-7941 GCA_035326365.1 Saprospiraceae bacterium
AAAACCAGGATCCCTTGTCAAAGAAAATAGGAAAATTTATGTCACTATTACAAAATATGGTACTGAAACCGTCAAAGTGGGCGATTTACCTGTTTTGTATGGAAATGCATTTGATCAGAAAAAGACAGAACTTAAGTACAGAGATATAGAATGTGTTATAAAAGATTACGCTTATGATCCCGGCGAACCTAATCATATATTGGAAGTTTGGTACAAAAACGAACTAATTATATCTAAGGATGTCAGGAAAGAAGATATCCAAATAGCTAAAGGAGATCAACTCGAATTTATTGTTTCAAGAAAAGATGGTGGCGAAGTCACTATTCCTAATTTAAAATGTCTTGATATAGACGAAGCTAGATTTTTATTGGAAACTAGTAAACTTCAATTAGGCCAAATTACAGAAAAGTTAGAATCTGATCCAGAAGCAACTTGGTATATAATCTCACAATCTCCACCATACGATGGTATAAGTAATATCAAAATGGGAGAAAAGATTGACATCAATGTCTCTACTCAAAAGCCCTTGGATTGCAATTAAATTTTTATCAAAAATAGAAGCGAAATAAAATGGAAGATATAACAATCGAAGAATTAAAGTCAAAATTGGACAGTAAAGAAAATTTCTTATTCATAGATGTCCGCGAGCCATATGAATATGAGGAATTTAACCTTGGTGCTAAGTTGATACCATTGGGTACTTTGATGACTTCATTGGACGAACTTGAACCACATAAAAATGATGAAATCATCATACATTGCAGATCAGGGGCAAGAAGTGGAAATGCAAAGCATGCACTTACACAATTAGGATACACTAAGGTTAGAAATGTGTTGGGTGGTATCTTAGAATGGCAAAGACTATATGGTAAATGATCTTGCTTTTGATCATTCTACCATTATACAGCAGCCATTGCAGCACCTACGATCCCAGCATCATTTAGTAATGAAGCGGTTTCAACTTTGGTTTTTACATCCAAATAATTTTTGTATAAATCAAAATTTTTACTGACGCCTCCACCAATTAATATTAGATCAGGGCTAAGTAGGAGATCTAGATGGTTCAAGTATACATTTAAATCTTTGGACCATTTCTTCCAGCTCATTTTATGGAATTCACGTGCGCTATTGGAAGCATACTTTTCAAAAACTGATTTTTTATATTTTAGGTGTCCAAATTCTGTATTACCTATTAATTGACCATTAAAAAACAAAGCTGATCCAATACCTGTGCCCAAAGTTAAGAATAGTACCAAGCCTTTTACACCTTTACCTTTGCCATAGGTCATTTCAGCTATGCCTGCAGAATCTGCATCATTTACCACAATCACATCACATTCTAGTGCATTACTGAAGGCTTCGTTGATAGGATAGTTTATGAATGATTCATCTATATTACTAGCTGTAAGAGAATAACCATTTTTAATTACAGCTGGAAAACCAATACCAATTTTTTTACCCTTCCAATTGTAATTATCTACTACTTGTACTAAACATTCAATGATAGCTTCTGGTGTAGCTGGTGATGGAGTCTTTATTTTGAATTTTTCAGCAACTATATTTCCTGTTTCAATATTCACAATATTGGCTTTGATGCCTGTTCCGCCTATGTCTATCCCTAAAATTTCCATAAAATGTGGTTATTAATGATTCTTATTTAAATATCTATGATTACTATTTTATTATTCAAATACTACTCTATTACATGAGCGTCAGCCTTAGACTTACCAGAAATATTACTACTCCCACCTAATTTATACCTATTACTAAGTCAAACCACAAGGTAATAACTTCTATTTTATAACCTTTACACTTATTATTTTGACATCTTTCAATGGTCTATCAGTGTTATCGGTGGCTTGTTCTGCAATAGTATCTATTATATCTAATCCATCTATGACCCGTCCAAAAACTGTGTACTCCTTATCTAATTGTGGAGCTCCTCCCATTTCCTGATAGATCATTTTGGCTTTGTCAGTGTATTTGATTCCTTTCTGCAATTCAAAATTTTCTAATTGTGTAGCAGATACGGGTTTGCCTTGTACGATATAAAATTGTGAACCAGATGATTCTTTTTTAGGATTGACACCATCGCCTTGACGGGCAGCTGCGAGCACACCCTTAATATGGACTAAAGTATCATTAAACTCAGCTGGGATATTGTAAGCGGGGCCTCCGAGACCGAGTCTTTTGCCTTCTGGTGCGTTTTTTGAGTCAGGATCACCACCTTGGACCATAAAACCTTTGATGACTCTATGGAACAAGGTACCTTCATAATACCCACTTTCTATGAGTTTTAAAAAATTATCTCGATGTAATGGTGTCTCGTCATACAATTGAATAGTCATGCTGCCAAAATTGGTATTCATTTCTATGAGACACTCATCACTGATTGTAACAAGAATTTCTTGACTAAATTTATGGACTTTTTTATTTGATTGAGCGGTCAGTGTTACAGTATGTTTTCCTGACTTTATGAATTTATGTTCAGGGTTTACATTTGTAGAAGTATTTCCATCGCCAAAATCCCAAAAATAGGAAGTTGCCTTATGAGATTTATTTACAAAAATGACTTTGGCGGGCGCATTAGATTGATATGGTAATACTTCGAATGCGGATTTAGGACCTGCACAAGCATAGATAAATAACAAGAAAAAAAGACTTAGGCGAAAAATCGTCATTTGTTTGTGTTTACTTGATCGTCATTTTTACATCTTTTACAGGTCTATCTCTTGGGTCAGTTTCTACATTTGCAATTTTATCAATTACATCAAGACCTTCAATTACTTCTCCAAAGACTGTGTAATCAGCATCTAACATCGGCGAACCTCCTACTTTTAAATACTTTTCTCTTTGCGCAGGTGTATATTTGATTCCTTTATTTTGCTCTATAGCTGTAAGTTCTTCATCAGAAACTGGTCCTCCTTGTACTATAAAAAATTGTGAACCTGAAGATTCTTTCTCTGGATTAGATGGTCCACCTAGACGTGCTGCAGACAGCATACCTTTAAAATGCGGTGTACCGATTTCTGCTGGTATTGTGTAGCCTGGTCCTCCACTACCTAGTGGCTTTTCTACAGGAGCACCCTTAGAATCTGGATCACCACCTTGTATCATAAACCCTTTTATCACTCTATGGAATAAAAGATCATTATAAAATCCTTCTGATACCAATTTTTTAAAGTTCTCAGTATGTTTTGGTGTGGATTCTAATAAGGTGATTTTCATGTTGCCTTGCTCAGTGCTGATGGTGTATTCATTGCCGTTTTTGCATGAAGCCAATAATAATACAAACGAACAAATTGCTATAAACTTACCCATGATATTATCTGTTTTTATGTTTTAATTTAATGAAAAAGATGTCACTTCATTATATTTGTTAAAATACTCAATGACCTTCACAACCAAAAAGTCTTCTTGTTCTTTAACTCCTTTTACTGCAAATGATTTTTTTTCTTCCCAATGTGGCCATCCATCCTGGTCTCTACCTACAAAAGTATAAAAGCCATCATTTTCTAAAAGTGTGCATACAGCTACATGCATCAAGTCTCTTTTTTCTTCTTTAGTAAACTTTTGTTTTGGTATTCTACCTAATTCTTGTACGCCAATTAAAAAAAGAACAGTCTGAAGATCAGGCAGAGTCTCTTTGTTCATAGCCTTTTTTACTATATGTCTGACTTTAAGCCATTCAAAATCCTTTTCCCAAAATTCCATTTCAATTACAATAAATTACAAAAGATGCAAAAATAATAAACTATTTGCCATCAGCCTATTTAATTGGTTAAATATTACACCCTGATTAATGAATTCTATCACCTCTTAATTCTCTTTTTTGCATGATTAATGCTTCGAATTCCAGCATTTCTTGCCATCTTTTTTTAACATCTTCTTCTGGAGCATAGAGTTTTGCAAGATCTATGAATGTTCGATAGTGTCCTGCTTCTGAAACCATAAACTCATGGTAAAATTGTTTGAGCTTATCATCACTGATATGTATGGACAATAGTCTAAATCGCTCACAACTTCGGGCTTCTATCATGGCAGATATTAAAAGTTTGTCTGTCAGTCGATCTTGCTCATTTCCTCCTTGTCTTTGGAATTTCATGAGTTCAGTGACATAGTTATCTATTCTGTTTTTACCAAAGGTATATCCCCTATGTTTTAATTCTTTGAGTACTTTTCTGAAATGTCCCCATTCTTCAGCTACTATTGGAGTTATTTCATTGACTAACTCTTCGCGATCAGGAAACTGTATAATTAATGAAATACAAGTAGATGTTGCTTTTTGCTCACAATAGGCATGATCAGTCAGGATCTCATCTATACTTTTTTCAGCAATATTTACCCAAAAAGGATCTGTTGCTAATTTTAATCCAAGCATGTGTTTAGGCTATATTTTTTATTAAATGGATTTTAGACAATTAAGTTGGTTCATCAAGATATCTACTTGATAAATTTCATATTTTTCAAAGCCAGAAGACCACATAATCCCCAATGTATCTAATGGGAATTTTATTAAATTATTCAAAGCATCTTTATTGATAGGATAGAATACATCGTAAATAGTGTTGCCAGTATAGTTTTCTATGCGAGTAGAAGATTTGACGCCACTATGTAAAGCTATATTTCTACCATTGACTAAAAATATTTTCATTAAGCTTCCTTCAGCTATGAATCCATAATTTTTTGCTGCATCTTTAGACATAATGCTAATTTGTAAATGTAGAAAGAAATCTTTACCTTCTTTTCTAATTGATGCATTTGTTTTTAGTAGATTATTGGTTTTAAAATATGTCTTTAGTTTTTCAGGTGTGTAGTCAAATAACAATGCATTTTCAGTTTGAATTACTCTAGATTTGCCATTCATTTCATCCTTCATAAGATTACAACTTACATTTTTATCGTCATTTTTTAAACTTTGTGGTTTAGATGATGGATCTAAGTTATCGGCTGAAATGTAAGCACTTATATCAATTTTTAGGTCTTCGGAGATGGATTTCATTTTTCCAACTCGACTACTTGGATTATATTCTTTTAACTTTTCTATTGCTTGGATTTGAGCAGTAGATGTACTGTAATCACTGTTTAGTTCCTTTAGTTCGGATTTTAGATCATCTATTTCAGTATCTACAGTTTTAATAGCTGATTTATTCTTATTGAGTTTGGCTTGTGAAAGTTCCAATTCTTTCCCTGAAATCTGTTTATTTAAGGATTCTATAGAAACTAAATTATTTATTTCATTCGCTTTAGCTTTATCGATCAGTAATGTGATGGCTAATTTGTGTTTTTCATCTATTTCATACTTTTCTACCTTGGGAGCCGTAAGTGGATTAAATGCAGTGACTAACATACCTGAAGTGTCTTCTGATAGTGTTCTGATCTCTTTTTCCCATGTGCCGTCATCGTGTAGGATGATTTTTTGACCTGATGTTGTGGTAAGGCTTCTTTGGCTGATCAAATTACCACAGCATAACCAAACTAATAAAATCAGAAATAATTTATCTAGGTACATACTCAACAACGATACAATTAGAATGAAAAAATACACACAAAGATACGGAATCATGACCAAATCACCAAATCACTTGTTTTCACTTTCTCTCCGTATCATTACCATTCGTCAATAGAAAGGCTTTGTATATCGATTTTTATCAAAAGATTGAAACTAATCTATATCCTTTTGGAGTTTAGAGTATATAATTTGTAATTTTGTAAAATTAGGATAAAAGATATGTCAGAAAATAAATTTAGTAACAGAACGGATAGCGCTAATTCTATCATCAAAAATCACATGATTTGGTCCATGGGTGCAGGATTTATACCGGTGCCTATTGCAGATTTATTCGCGGTAAGTGCGATACAATTAGATATGATCAGACAAATGTGCAAGTTGTATGAGGTGGATTTTAAACAGACAGAGGGTAAGGCTGTCATTACAGCATTAACAGGTTCAGGACTTGCAAGACTTGGTGCAAGAGCGGTAAAATTTATACCAGGTGTAGGATCTATTTTGGGAGGTATCACCATGTCTGTTCTTTCAGGAGCTTCTACTTTTGCACTCGGTGAGGTATTCAAAAAACATTTTGAAACTGGAGGCACTTTCCTAGATTTTGATCCTGGAAGATTGAAAAATTATTACAACGAAAAATTTGAAAAAGGTAAGGAAATGGCAGCTGAGCTTCAGAAAAAAAATGAAACGCAAGCCAAAACTGCTGATGCTTCTACTGCTATCGACAAATTAAAGGATTTGGTGGAAATGAAACAAAACGGTATTCTTACCGATGAAGAATTTGAAACCATGAAGAAAAAAATTATAGAATCATAAGCAAAGGTTTGATTTCACTTATTAAAAAATATTATTTAGATCCATATATTCACCTGTCAATCTGTACCGCAGCATTGACAGGTTTTAGTTTTTATGCACTATCTATTGCTTCTTTATGGCAATATGTAAGTTTTGTAGGTGTAGGTACGTTTTTGCTTTACAACTATCATCGTGTTTTTAGATTTTCTATCAGTGATTGGAAAAAATGGTTGAAAAGTAGATCGGCGATATTGCCTATATTTTTAACGCTTTTGGGTATTTACTTTCTAGGCGAACAAGTATCAAAAGCTTACATCCCTTTAAGTCTTGCACTGTTAGGATGTTTGCTATATTTTGTCCCTATTTTGGAAAAACGGACAAAGACTTTTCGGGAATTGACATGGTTGAAAATATTTCTAATCGGTTTTGTGTTTTCTATCATTACTAGCATTATCCCTGCAATGAATGCTTCTTATTCTTGGGTTGAAATATTTTTGATAGGTTTGGCAAGAATGCTTTTTATATCAGTGTTAGCATTAGCTTTTGATATCGGTGATATGTTATCGGATGAAGATGCAAATACAACCACATTGCCCAATAAATTAGGTATAAAAAATGCAAAATGGATAGGAACTTTCCTTATTTTTATTGCATCTATGATAGAAATATATCTTGCAAATGCTTTTATCATTGAGTTTCCTGCATTAATGATCATGATGATAACTTATTTTTTCTCGTGGATTGTATTGCTGAAATCTTCAACTTCAAGATCGAAATACTTCTACCTTTTTATAGTAGATGGATTAATTGGGCTACCGTTTTTACTCAGTTTTATCTAGATTACTACAAATGACGCTAATTAATCATTAATATTATGTATATTTTGCTCACTGATACTGACATTTAAATATCATCATTCATTTCCTAATATTTCCGCTCTGTTTTTGCTTAATATATTTTGAAAAATTGGTCCAGTGATAAATTCACCACCCAAACTCTCAAGGTAAGGATTTGGTTGTTGACAATCTATGACATAAAATCCTTCAGAAGCTAGACGTCTTGCTAGGGTGATAAAACCGAACTTTGATGCATTGCTTTTAAGGCTGAACATCGATTCACCAAAAAAGACTTTGCCTAATTTCACGCCATATAGTCCACCTACCAATTGGTCGCCTTCCCACACTTCCACAGAAGTTGCAAATCCAAGTTTGTGCAGTTTTGTGTAAGATTGCACAATATCTTCATTTATCCAAGTCCCGTCTTGTCCATGTCTTGGTGTATGTTGACAATATCTAATGATGTCTTCAAAGTGTTGGTTGTAGGTGACTTGATATTTTTGTTGGTTGAAGTACGAATTCATACTTTTAGCAACTTTGACCTTATCGGGGAATATCACAAATCGTGGTCGTGGGCACCACCAAATGATCGGTTCATTCTCATTGTACCATGGAAAAATACCATAATGATATGCCAATAGTAATCTTTCCACAGACAAATCTCCACCAATAGCTATAATTCCAGATGGTTTTACTGCATCGGGATGTGGAAAGGATATTTCTTTGTCAAGATAATAATACATAAATATTTAGAGTATGTTTAAAAATTTTCTTAGTTGCTAATCAATAGGTTATGGTTCT
>DAOLFJ010000214.1:0-7897 GCA_035326365.1 Saprospiraceae bacterium
ATTGTTCGTTCGAATGATGCTATACGAATGATGTGCAATTCCTTGACCAATGGTCTTATTTTTTCCAAATCTGATTTTGATGGATCATCATCGACAATACTTAAAAGATAAACTTCATGATCTTTTGAGATTTCCCTAATCTGATAATAAGCCCGCAATTTATCTCCTTTTTCAAGTGGATATGGGAATCTAGAAGTCAAAAAAAGGATTTTCAATGGATGTTGTTTTATATCTGACAAACTTTACTTCTGGTATTGTAAAGAAATGGCAGGTGTATTACCTAAGTTGTCCTGTAGTGAATAAGCTGTGGCAATTTTATAACTATCTTTTATATTTAATACCACACCAAAACTAAAGGTTTCATTACTAGGATTGACCCCTAGTCTGAGTTGGAGTTCTTTGATGGCTTGATAAGATACTCCGATTTTATACTCTATATCTCGATAGACCAATTTGTCCATTTCTGCCAGTACAAAAACCTTATTTGATGGTTGGTATTTGACACCTAATCTGAATCTTGTACCAAGTTCTGTACTTTCATTGATGGTGATATTGCCAGGACTAAAGACATGGGTAGCCACACTAAAGTCTTTATTTAATCTCAATTGCATTCCTATTTCAAAAGTGTAGATGTTTTTACTTCCGAACTGACTAATATTTAATCTTAGAAGATCAAATTGTCCACCAAGAGAAATTGCATTGCTCAATTTTCTTGCGTATGCTAGTCCAAATTTCTGTTCACTATAGTCACTATAACCAAAATTGGATATTAAGACTCCAACCGTACCGAATTTAAATGTTTTTGCCCCTGCAAAAGAAATATTGGTGAGTTCTTCTAGATTAAACCTTCGTTCAGCACTTACATCAAAAGCAAAGTTTTTGACACCTGTAAGCCCTGCTTGGTTTAGATAGATGGATTCTATCCCTTCTATATTTGTACCTGCTCTTCCATAACCCACAAAATTAGCGCCACCTATGGTTGTAAAACCTGATTGGCCCCAAAACACTAGGCTTTGGAATACAAAAAAGAAGATGGTTGTTATTTTTAAGGTCATCGTTTGCAGATGCTATTTATATTTCGGTCATAAAAGTACAAAACATCATAATTTTGCCATATTATTTGGGCCCTTATTTTATATTTTATGCATTCTCTATAAGTTCATCATGTAAAATAAATGAGACTTTTATGTAATAATCACCACATATATGAGTTGTATACACGCATAAAATGATTATTATGATAATTGTAATTTTAACGAAAAGGATATATATCACCTTATATGAGACAGGCAACAACGCAAGTTAAATCGACATCTGAATACATATCATGGTATGACATAAGCATATCTTATCTCAATACGGTCACATCTCCTTTTACATTATTTTTGCAATATTTGCCTGAACGGTATGTCATGGTAAAATAATATACTTCAGCAGGTGCCGGATGTCCATTGATCATTCCATCCCAAGCTTCATTTCCTGAAAAGACTTCTTTGCCCCATCTATTTACGACTCGGAGTGATTCTATCCGAAGGTCATCTTCGGAGATCGATTTGGATACAGGTCTAAAAAGATCATTGAGTTTATCTCCATTTGGTGAAAATACATTAGGTACTTCTATGACGGTATTTTCTATCTGGTAGGTGTAAGTATTGTTTCTACACAATTGGCTATTAAAAATGTTTGCACTCAAGTAGCCATTGACTTCACCCAAAATACTAGGATTGCCACAATTGGTACACGATAATAATCCTTCAGGAATATTAGCGCCATTTAAAGTCCAACTGATAGTATCTCCTGCACCCAGTTTGAGATCAAAATTGACATCACCAATATTGTCACATATAGCTAGATACTCTAATGAATCGATATTCTCAATATCTGAGTGGTTTACAAAGACATTTTTTAAAGTCACACATCCGTTTTGTGATATGACCTTGATAAGTAACGTATCAGAACTTAATGCATTAATCTGTAACATTGAGCCATTTATCTCTGCTAAATTAGGTGGGCTAAATTCATAGGTATGATTAGGATCTACAGCCACTGAGTATGTTTCAAAACCACAAATACTTACAATTGGATCCGCATTCAGAATAGGTTTTGGTAAAAAACTTATGGTGCTAAATGCGGTGTCTCTACATCCGAATTCAGTATTGAATATAGTAAGTCTAATAGGGTAGGTACCTTCACCCAAACTTAAAGTCGGACTTTCTTCTTTACTTAAAACTTTATTGTCTGTAGACCAAGTAACTTCATTTGCACCTAATGAAAGATTGATGAGTTTTATAGAATCTTCACAAGTAGTGTCTCCAAGAAATGATGCATTTACTTGACGTATGGCTATAGGTGTGGTGACAACTGTTTCGCATCCTGTTTCTTCTGATTGTAAAACTAAAGAAGCTATGGTTAAACCAGATTCAGGCACAAAATTGTAAGAGTAGTCTACTGGTGAGACATCATTTCCCAATTCTCCTTGACCAAAGTCCCAAAAGAATGAAGAGACATCGACTTGATCTGTGAGTGAAAACACAATTTTTTCTCCTTTACACACGATACTTTTGTCAGATAAGATCTTTCCTTCGGGTCCAACTAAAGAAATGGTTTTCACAGCCGAATCTTCACATTGGTAAACTGATCTGACTCTAAGTGTGATATCGAAATCACCTTTTTTAAATGTTTCTACAGGATTTTGTCTATTGGAAGTTTTGTTGTTTCCGAAACTCCATTGGTAAACAACTATGTCAGACGGATCTACAATCGATTGATCACCAAATAATTGTAGTGTTTTGGGAAAGCAATAAACTGAATCTTCTAAACCTGTGATGACAGCTTCAGGGTTACTGATGACTTTAAATGATACATCGTATTCGTTTTCACATTGGGTTTCTTGTTCTATAATTTTCAAATTTACATAATGAATACCAGGTTCCAATCCTGAAAATGTAAACGTATTACTTTCAGCTGTTGTCACACTGTCTAATGTCCAGAAATAATTCAGATTAGAGCCCCTGACGGTAAAATCAGATGCTTTCATTGTTCCGGCGTTGGATTCACAAATGATAGGCGGAAAAGTAATATTAGAAGTAGGTTTGTATATTTCGAAGGTTTTTATTTCTGTGCTTTTACATCCGAGCACATCAGTAACAGTTAATCCTATTTTTATAGAATCTGGATCATTAAACTCAGTAAAGATATGGCTTATTTCTGGTATATTACTGGTCGGATTAAAACTCCAAGCAAACTTAACCAATGTGGTATCGTGTGTGGTGATCTCTTTGAAATTTGCTAAAATCGGTGTACAAAAAGATGTTCTATCTAATGTGAAATCAGCATCTAATTCTTTGATGATGACTTCTGTATAAGCAGTATCTCTGCATCCGTTTACATCTCTAACTTCTAAGCTTATTTTATGATTACCTACTGGTAATGATGTCAGTACAGTGTCTTTGTCAGAAATGATATTTCCTTTTTCTAATTCTTTAGGGAAGCTCCATAAATAGCCCATTTTACAACCTGCAACTTCATCTTCTGATGGTGTACTTATTAATTTGTTTTTTATACCATTACACCAATATTTATCATTGACGATTCCTGCTTTTATATCACGTAGCATAATGATGACTGTGTCTTGATCGGGTGTACAACCATCGATTTCGTTTTCAGCTATCAAAATGACTTCGTAGTCTCCTTTGTCAGGGAATCGGTAATGGAATGTATCCCTACTGATCGTATCACCTTCTATGATCCAAGTGATCTTAGTGGCATTGATACTTTTATTTTCAAAAAATACATTGTATTTATCTACACAATTAACTTGATAATCAATGACAGCTTTTGCACCTGTGATATTAATGGTTTGCTGAAAATCATATTCATAAAAATGACCACCATTTTCCATCGTAAGACCTATTTCGTAAGTACCTGGATTTTCATTCATGACACCTCTCACAGCAGGTATTGACTCACAATGTGCAAGCGTATTGCCGAATTCTATATGGACAGCATCTATTTGACTCGGGATGTTTAGTATCGTAAATAAATAAGTATCATTTAAACATATGGTTGGCTCTCCTTGGCCTATGCCACTACATACTGGTGGATCAAGTTGTTCAGGTAACTCGTGGACTGTAATCCATGCGCCATAATGATAATCAGCACAACCAATCTCATTAATAACCGTAAGATTTACATAGTATTTTCCTGCTTTTTCGTACATGTGACTAGCACTTCCTATCGTATTTTGATCATATTCAGATGTTGTCCCATCTCCCCAATCATAAATCCACTTTACAATCGGCAAAAGTGACTCTGAGTAATCTGTCACAACAAGTAGAAATGGCTCTTCACCTTCAAATGCATTTACGGTAAATTGAGCATTCGGTATTTGTATATAGTTTTCACTGTCAAATTTTCCTGTACATCCATTGACTGATTCGACAGTAAGTTTCATTTTTAAGGTATCCAAAGTATTATAATAAAAAGTATCTCTTTCAATATCAGAAAAACTAATGGTCTTCGTAGAGCTACCTTCCTCATTGTTCCATATGTATTTGACATGATTTGGATTGTTTGCAGTATAGACAAATTCTGCTGGTAAAGCACAAATAGCTATAGGATCGACTGTGAATCCTGCATCAATCACTTCTGTAGAAATAGTAAATACAGTATCTTTAATACATCCTGCATTCGTAGTCATTCTGAGACTTATTTCATGTACACCTTCTGTTAGGAATTTAATGCCCATTGGTACTTTATCTCCTGATGTCGGTGGCTCTGCATTAGGACCGAAAGTCCAGAAGTGTTCCTTTGCATTACTTGCATTGGTGAAGTTTATACCTTTATTATTGCAAATTGTGTCATTAAAAGTAAAATTGATATTTGGACTGAAGTTGATCATTGTAGTTTGAGCAATTTTACTATTACATCCCACATTATTATCGACTTGTAATTCTATACGATGTGTTCCTTCTGCATTAACTATAAAAGGCAACGGCTGTGTCAAAGAAGAAGTGACTACATCATTTACTCGCCAAGTGTAGGTATAGGAAGGATCTACAATTCCATTATAGGTGACAAAAATAGACGTCGGCAATACACATGATGGCGAAACTGAATCAATTTTAAATCCAATATTTTGTTTTCCTGTAGTATTGATCAAGTCTTCAAAAGTTTTGGAAACATTACATTGCGGGATATTGGTAGAAAGGTTAAATGTGACATCGTAGTTGGCAACGTCAAAATAAGTATGTGATGGATTCTGAATATCAGAACCTGCACCATCTCCAAAATCCCATAAATAACCCGTTATTTGGAGATTGGCAGGAACTTCTGTAATGTCTGTAAATTTTATGGTTATAGGCGCACAGCCTTGATTGGTGTCTACCGTGATTTGTGGTACAAGTTCAGGTAAGATGACTATTTTTACTTCAGCAATCGTGACATTATTGTTTTTTAAAGTGGCGAAATAAGTGCCTGCTACACTGAATACGTGACTCGGATTTAACTTGTCTGCGGAAGCACCGTCTTTAAAATCCCATATCGGATTGCTAAGGTTTTGGTCAGGGCTTGTAAATTTGACCAATAATGGTACACATCCTATAGTATCACTTGCTATTTGGGCGTGTGCAAATTGGTAACCCAACATAAAAACGATGCATAAAAGTCTAAGTATATTCTTTAAGTTTATCATAGTTACCACATTTTAAAAGTTGAGTTTAAATAATTTTTTGCCATAACTTCATATTGTTCTCTAGAGAAAAAACAATGTGCACAGAAATGGTGTGTCATATAATTGCCTATCTCGGTTTTATAATAATCTCCGTTAGGATCTTTCAGATTACTGATAAATTCACAAGGTATATTTGGTCCGATATTAGGATCTGCTGGAGTATCACATATAAGGTCTCCTGCTGTGGCACAATTGGTTTGATCGACAAATTCAAGACCGAATTTTGACTCGAAGGTATGGTAAAGTCCGAAGGTGTGTCCTAACTCGTGCATAAGTCCTTTACCTGATTTTGGCACTATGACGATACATTCATCACTTTTTGTGATACCATTATGTACTGAAAATGAATTTAATCTTTCATCCAAGACCTTATCCGTAAGGTATAGATTTATCCTTCTTTTTTTCTGGAATCTTGATGTGACTAAGCCTACCTCTATTTCATCCTTGATATCGTCAAATGAATAGTCAAGTATTGTATCTATCTTGCAGTAATCAAATGAAATACAGATAGGTGCAAAAGCATCATTGGCCGCTTTGAAAAGTGAGTCTAAACGTTGCAATGGCATATTAGTATCTCCAACACTATCCAATGCTATGTGTACATAAACAAAAAATGTTCTTTCTACACAAGGTAAGTTTTTGTTCTTTAAATATAATGGATCTTGTCCGAATGTCGAACTCCATAAGATGGAACAAAAAATGGTTAAAAATATGTTTTTCATCATGGCGATAAATTTATGTTTTTTTAAAGATCGTCTTAAAGTCGTGGACAAAATACAATGGGTTTCAACTTTGGTGTATGTGGCTTGTATAGAATGTAATAGGCACCCAATTCAATCGCTCCAGGATTAGGAATAAAGTCGACAGTCTGACTTGTCAATACATCAAAACTCAAACTGATATAAAGCCTTTCAGCTGTGTATCCTGTGATAAAATCTAATGATTCTCCCATTCTATGACTGAGACCTACTATGCCTTTCCACTTATTTTTTTTGGCGACGCGCCACTCTGAGAGCATTTGAAGGTTGACATTGGATTGTTTTTCTGCAAATGAAAGGTAGATCGCAGGTTGGAGAGTAACAATCTTGCTAACATCTGTTTTGTACGTTGTATGAATATTAAATCTACTTCCTAAACTTGCATCGTCTCCACCGAGTATTTTGTAAGTAGGATTATTCAGATGTATCACAGCAAACCCAGCTTCGAATACATTTTTTTTATCGATCCTAGATTTAAAATGAACGCCAGAATGGATAGAAAGAGCATTCGCATTAAAGTCATTGAGTACTTTTCTATCATTATCAGGAATGCCTAGTAGGGTAGATTCACTACGGTATTGATCAGTATTGGCAGTAAGCGAAAATCTATTGATAGCTGCTCCGATACTGATGACATTGTTTTGTTTTTTGTCTGTGGGAATATGATAAGCCAAGTTCAATCCACCACCTGTGGTTTTAAGTGCAAGTGATCCAGTTTTGTCATAATTTAAATTAAAACCTGCCCCTATCCAATGGTCTTTGTTGATAGGAGATACAAAATTCAGTTCTACGCCTGCTACACCATGTTCATATGTTCGTTGATATTGCGTTCTACTAGCTACTTGTAGTTTTAAATAACCCCGAAAATCTCCTGTTTGTGCTGGATTAAAAAAATTGGTTACGGTCCTGTAATTTGTAAAGTGGACGTCCTGACCCATCGAGCTGCCGTAGCTCAAGATGTATAATAAAATCAATTTTATAGTGCGCTTCATTTCCGATGTTTAATCTTAATACGATGTAAACATACTATAAATCAATTAATGATGTATCTACTTTTATAAAAAGTGGTAAGAAAAAATAAAAGTAAGCATCAAGGCGACATTTAGATAGTTTTTTAAGAAATAGATGATTTTGTCCATATATAACAATTACAATCCAAGTTTTTAACAAACGCACGGTGTGTAAATGATCTACATTTTTTTAGATTACTGAGCTAGGCCCCTACATAACGACACGTAGCCATTTTTTCTACTATTATTTCATGACTATGTCCCTTGAGAGATTCGATTTACAAGAATGAACTTATCAGAAAGAAGAATATGAACGTAGGCATGACAACTTTGTGGAATATTAATGAGCATGCCCAGATTATTGTGCTCATAAATCGACCATTAAGCTGAGTGAAACG
>DAOLFJ010000215.1:0-7886 GCA_035326365.1 Saprospiraceae bacterium
GATACTGAAAAAACTTCGTCCAATTGACTTAAAAAGTCTTGATTATATTCCGTAACTATTTTATTAGCAGATGTTAGATATTGGACAAAATCTCCCTTCTCTATTTGGTAATGATGATCAAAAATTCCACCACGCATGATGTTAAAAAGCGTATTAGAAAAGTGGCGTGTATCTTTCAGATGATCCGCTGTAAATTGTAGTCCATCAGCTGCTGCATTGAGTTGGATGAGTTGTTTTGTACCAGCTTCTACATCATCTTGGATGAGTTGTTGGATGTCATTTTGGTCATTGATCAGTTGACACAAACTGATAATTTGTGCGTGATTCTGACGTACGTTGGCTATGATTTTCCATGACTGTTCAGCCTTTGCGTCTAAGACAATATTTTTAGAAATAAAATAAGCACCTTTTTCTCCTTTGACATCGGTTTCTGCATGAATTTCTTGCTCCTTCCTAAATGCAGGCAATTGCATCGATGACAATAGATTTAATGGTGATTCCAATCCTACCGACCAAGCAATATTAGCTTCTAGGGCTTCACTTGGTTCTGCTTTGTCCACGATAATGGCGCTCAATGCATAAATACCCAAACCTGCAGATGATTCTAGTTCGCTTCTTTTGTAGGCATCTACGAGATTGCTCGTGCTATTTTGGAGATCGCTACCCACGCCAAAAGGTACAATATTCTGAATACCATCCAACAAATTTATGTCTAAATGACTGTCTGATTGATTGATTAAAGTAGCAGTACGGACGAAGCCAAACCGATTGCTTGAACTCCATTGATACCGAAATACTAAATCTAGATCATGGAGGATTTCTTCAAAAACTACTTTGTTGCCGTATTTATTTTTATACAGATTCCTACTGATCTGATATCTATCATTGAAGCGTTCAGAGAATGGTTCCCATAAAATCGTCTCACCACCTTTATTGATTTGAAAAATGGATTTGCTTCCTGTGATATCTGCTGACTCCGTGATTTTGTCATCAGTGTAATATGGGAATAATGCAAATTCAGCATTTTTACGTCCTGCTGTCAGTCCACCATTACCAGAGATAAACATCCAATGATTAGAGTCACTGACGATACTCATAAAAAACGGTCGCATCAAGTCATGATTGGATATTTTGTAATAATGGTCACCATTCAATTCCACTAGTTCCAAATTCACTTTTTTATCTGCCATATTATTATCACTTTTATATTTTACGATCATTTGATTTCAAAATGATGATTAATTGTTTCTAAGGTTATGCCTTTCTCGTAAGGAGATAAGCGATGTAGTCTTTTCAACTGATAATAAGCTTCTCTTGGTTGCAAAGTATAATGTCCTTCTGCATCCGTAGGTCCTTTGGCGCAAATACCGAACCATTCTTCATTCATATTATTCTGACTAGGTACATAATCATTGAGATAGCCACCATTCATCCAGGAAGCTGTGGTATCGTGTTCGTCTAAGTGGTAAGTTTGATTGTGTTTCCACCAGCCATCACTAAATTGAAAGGTAAATCCTCCAAGACAGTTTCCTGATTTGCCAAGTCCAGCAGCATTTTCATATATTTGTTTCCAGTTTTGTGTCAAGTAAAATGCTTGAGAAGTTTGGTCTTCAGCTTGGGTTTTCATATTGTAAGCATCCGCTCCAAACTCTGTTAATAGTATGGGTTTACCAAATTCCTTTTTTACCCTTTCGAATGCATCTGTAAAGGAAGCACCACGATAAATATTGGTACCAAAGATGTCAAAATCCTTACAAGAAGTTGCGATTACATCTAAGAACTGTAAATCTCCATTACACAAAGCAACAGGATGAGATTGGTCTATATCCTTGATGATCAGAGCTGCTTTGTTAAATAATTGATACATGCTGCGTGCTCTTTCAGTAGACTTTCTGTCAGCTACGGGTATGTTTTCTGTTTCTGCACCTTCCCAAAAAAGGCCGTAATTATTTTCATTTCCGATGAGGTATAATAATAAACCAGGGGTATCTTTATAAGTCGTAGCCAAGTCTTTTATTTCACTAAGTAAGAACTTTTCCGTCCTTGGGTCTGCGTAATCTGTGTTCCCTACCCAACTGCCATCTAAGGTCAATCCATAACGCCCAAAGGCATGATTGAGCATCGTATATATGCCATAATGTTTGTGAATGTAGCTGATCCATTTGGGTGGTATTCCTGTATAGACTCTAATGACATTAACACCCATATCTTTCAGGAGTGCCATCTCTGTATCGAGTGCTTTTTTAATAAAGTTTTCTGGTTGTTGCCAAAGGATAAAAGTGTAGTTTGTTCCTATGGGAAAATAATCCCAATTCATTCCTTTGATAAAAAAGTCTTTTCCATCTAATTGTAGTTTGTTTCCTGTCCCATTTTGGACAAGGTTTATTTTTTCGGTTTGGGAAAACGAACAACTAAGATTACTAAGCAATAATAGCAAACTAAAGAGACTAATGCGAAAAGAATTCATTTTTACCATTGGGAAGTGACAAAAAAGCTTTGCGGCTTGTACTAATGTACTAGAGCAATTCCAGGTTTAAAGTGACTTTGGTTATGGTCATTTTAAACTTGGAACTACTAAAGCAATAAACATTTATTCTGGTTGGAAAACTCTGATATAATCCACGATCATACTTTGAGGGAATGGTGTAGTCGCATCAGGATTACCTGGCAAATTACCACCTACAGCCACATTCATGATGAAGAAAAATGTCTTATTAAATGGATACGGTTGATTGCCTGTGGTAGCAGGTGTCACCGTATAATACTTCTCATCATCTACGTAAAACTCAATAAGGTCTTCTTCCCAAATGATGGTAAATACGTGAAACTCATCTTGGAAGTTTTTACCACCTTGCAAGAATTTTGATGCTGTACGGAATTGTCTCTCACTTAGATTTGCACCATAATGTACAGTACCTAGTACTCTATTTGGTTGGTCACCTGTAAGCTCCATGATATCTATCTCACCACACGCAGGCCAGTTGACAGAAGTGATATTGGTTCCTAACATCCACAATGCAGGCCATACGCCTTGTCCTTCAGGTAGTGCTGCTCTGATATCTATTCTTCCGAACTTGAATGCTCTTTTACCTTGTGTTTTGATCCTAGATGAAGTAAAATTACTACCAGCAAATTTCTGATCTTTGGCAGTGATAACAAGATGGCCGTTTACCATAGATAAGTTATCTTCTCTGTAATATTGCAACTCATTGTTTCCCCAGCCACCTGAGCCAGTTCCTGTTTCGTATACCCAATTGGCAGGATTTAATTCACTACCATCAAACTCGTCTGCCCAAGCCAATTTGTATCCTGCATAAGCTGTTGGTGTGGTATATCCAGCTGTAGGTATCTGAAGTCCAGCAGTATTGTCATCATCATCCAAGATCGTCACTTTGATCTCAGCATTTTGAACCGTCATATTGATAGGATTATAAAACTTAATAGTAAATGACTCATTAATTTCTTTGACACCATCACCCGCAACTTTAATGCTAATAGTTTTGGTGGCTTCTTCAGGTGTGAAAATAATTTTACCAGCTGTCAATACTTCAAAGTCGATACCAGAGGCAGCAGTACCTGAAATTGCTGCAAAATTAACAACTGCATTTGTATTGTTGGTACCTGTGAGTTTCAACTCAAGGTTGATCGTCTCATCCGCATCTCCTTCGTTGATGTTTAGGTCTTCTACGACTAGTACGGGTAAGTTTAGTTGCTCAGGACTTCCATCAGGGTCTTCTGAACAACTCTGTATGGAGACGACACTAATGATTGCTACTAAAAGCAGCCACATGGTTTTATTTAATATATTCTGCATTTTAAATTATTTTTATTTTGGTTAAAAACCACGGATTTACATCCGCGGTTATAAATCTTACACCTCTATGGGGTCATAGCTAATAAGTTGACAACTATTTAACTATATCAATTAGGAATAAATGTCAATTCAAACCAACCTTCTGTTGCAGGTACACCATTTCGATCTCTTAATTTTGTTCTGACTATTAATTCGTCTTTTGTCAGCTTCATGACATCTAGTACATTATCTGAATCCCAAACGCCGACAAATTGATCGTCTTGTATTGTGATTTGGTCTCTACCATTCGTACCCGTTCCTTCAGTAAATGTGAAATCACTTTTACCGAAGTTTATACCTTGTACGCTGTATCCATCCCAAGGATTGACAGATCCGCCATTGTTGCGATTTTCAAAAACAAAACCGTCAAATGTAAAACAAAAACGATCATCATATTGTGCATTCTGTAAACTACCTGCTGTAGATGTAAACCACTCTCCTATTTGGTCATACGTAGGTCCTACTTTTACAGCTCCAGCCGCTACAGTCAGTCCCCAACATTTACCTGCAGGAAGACAATCTCCTGTCAATAATGCCAACTTGGGACTGCAAGTAAGTGGTGCATCTTCTGCAATATTCACTGTTTTAGAAGCGAAACCTGTGCCACTGCCATCATTAAAGGAAGCGAAAATAGTAATTTTGTAGACACCAGCTTTAGGAAAAGATATGGTATCTAGAGCTTTTACAGAAGACTTAGGAACACCTCCAGGGATATCCCAAAGTACTTGGAATGCATTGGTGGCATTAGATTTGACCACGTATAAATTTGGATTTCCGGCGACTGCTTCCACTGTAAAATCAGGCACACCAGGATTGGCATCAAGCGATTGCTCATTGATTCTTTCTGGTGTACAACTGGCAAAAAACAACATCACCAATAAGATGAAAATCGAAGATATTTTTATATTATTTTGAATAAATTTAGTATTCATTGTCTGATAAATTTAATGATTAATAACCGAAGTTTTGCGTAAGCGCGCCATTCGTTGCCAAAATTTGAGATTGTGGTATAGGGAATAGCTCATGTACGCCTTCTCTGAATCCTAAACTACCAAGTACAGATGGTGCCTTACCTGTGCGCACTAAGTCAAAAAATCTATGGGCTTCCATACCTAATTCGATTCTCCTTTCTCGGTAAATAGCGTCCAATAATGCAGGTCCAGATGCTGTTACATTTGGTAAAGATACACGTGATCTTACTTGATTTAAGGATTGTCTAGCGGCACCTTCGTCACCTGATTGGGCAGCAGCTTCTGCATGTACTAATAGAAGGTCTGCATATCTGATCACTCTATCATTAGAACCACCATTAGGCGCAGGATCACCAAAAGGCGCTTGTTCGCTTAAATTATTAAAATACTTTTTGGAATAATAAAGATATGGTGATCCACCTGTTGCTTCTATCGTAAATATACCACGGTCTCCCATAGGTTCGCCGATTCTGAATACCGTTGATTTTAATCTTGGGTCCTCAAATCCTTCTGCAAAAAACTCATCCACAAATGATTGGGTAGGGATATTAAATCCGAATCCAGCGAACTGACCTCTTGCTCTTGTAAAAACGTTGGTAAAACTACCTTCATTAGCATTATTTCTTCCCCAGTTTCCACCTGAAGCATTCATGTATTGGATCTCAAAAATTGATTCACCGTTGTTCTCTCCTTCTTGTGTGAATATTTCTGAATAATCATTTACCAGAATGTACTCATTCGAATTGATCACTAGTTCAGCAGTTGCTTTTGCTTCAGCATACTTCTTTCTCCATAAGTATGTTTTAGCTAAAAGTGATTGGGCAGCTCCTTTTGTAATACGGCCTAAATCCGCAGGTGCATATTCACTTCTAACCCATAAATCAGCAGAAGCTTCTTTCAGGTCTTTTTCAATAAAATCCCAAATTTGATCTGCTGTTGCTCTAGGAATATTATATTCAGATGGAGCCAAAACTCTATCTGCCAATGGTACACCACCAAACATTGTGACAAGGTTATAATAATTCCAAGCTCTGATAAACTTTGCTTCGCCCAGGATTCTTGCTTTTAATTTAGCATCCATTTCTATCCCAGGTACTTTTTCGAGTACAACATTGGCACGATAGATACCTTCATAATCTGCACTCCATTCTGCCTCTAAAAGATCTGTATTTGTAGGTCCTTTGAAGGTTTCTAATTGGAGTAAATCATTGACATCATTATCAGACGAACCACCTTTGACAGCATCGTCTGACATAATATCTCCCCAAAACCATCTGAAATGTCCTGCTTCGGATAATTGGAACTGAAGGGTTGCATATGCTGCATTGACACCTGCTATGGCATCTGCTTCTGTTCTATAAAAATTCTCTTCCGTGATGCCAATGATTGGACTCTTTTCCAAAAAATCTTTGGTACAAGCAGAAAAGCATATTACTATAAAAATGAAAAAAACGGATAATTTTGAATTTGTCATCATCTTTTATATTTTAATGTACTTTAATTTTTATTGGAATGACCTCGTGCTTAACTAATTAAACGCAAGATACATTCATCTGTTTAAAATGTCAATCCTAAGCCGACCATAAATGTACGCGCTTGTGGATAAAATCCTCTATCGATACCTATCTCCAAACTACCACCTATATTACCTATCTCAGGATCAAGTCCAGAATATTTGGTAAATGTCAATAAGTTGGTAGCTGAAACGTATAACTTCGCTTTTTGCAATCTCAATTTCTGAAGGTGTTTCTCAGAGAAGTTGTATGCCAATAATGTATTTTTCAATCTGATGTAGGATCCATCTTCTACAAAACGATCAGAAACTCTTGCATTTTGATTTGGGTCATTAAGATTAGCCCTTGGCTGAGTATTTGATGTACCTGGTCCAGTCCATCTATCCAATGCTACAGATGGTCTATTGACGTATCCGAAGTCATATCTTGTGGTATTATTAAAGATTTCATTTCCTTGTGCGCCTTGGAAAGCAATACTCAATTCAAATCCACCGTATTCTAAACCACCATTCACACCAAATGTATAATCAGGTGTCGGGTTACCGATGTATGTTCTGTCGTTAACGTCAATAACACCATTGCCATCTAGATCTTTAAATCTAATATCACCTGGAGCTGTATCTTCGTTTTGGAAAGCGTGCGCTTCTACTTCAGCAGGTGTTTGGAAAATGCCATCCGTTACATATCCATAAAAAGAAGCAATTGGTTGACCTACATCTGTCTGTGATGCATTGGCATTTGCAAACTGCACATATCCTGACGCTACAGGATCTCCACCTCTACCAAGTCCTGTGATAAGACTTTTTACAAAGGAGATATTAGCACCTATAGAATATTTGAATGCATTCTTATTATTTCTATAATTTGCAGCAAGTTCTAAACCTTTATTTTCAGCATTTGCTATGTTTTGGATAGGAGCAGCAGTACCTGCTACCAAAGGAATTGGAGCTGCATAAAGCATATCCGATGTTTTCTTGATGTAATAATCAGCGGTAAAATTGATCATACCATCCATCATTTCCATATCAACTCCGATATTTGATTGTGTACTAGTCTCCCATTTAAGGTCAGGGTTTGCAGAAGTAAGGGCTACACTACCATTGGTAATAATCTCATCAGCACCAAAAGCATAATTTTGACCACTCAATACGACTGTGGTAAAGCTATAGTCCCCTATTCTATCATTTCCATTCTGCCCCCAACTCGCTCTTAATTTGAAAGTAGATATAAAGTTGCTTTTCCAGAAATCTTCTCTACTTACGATCCAACCAGCAGATACTGAAGGAAAATAACCAAATCTGTTATTCCTACCAAATCTTGACGATCCATCTGCTCTCAAAGTACCTGAAAACAAATACTTCTCACTTAACTCATAGTTTGCTTTGGTGAAATATGACAACAAAGTAGATTCATTCGCAAACTGATAAGCACTTTGAGATGAAATTGGGTCTATAGTATTAGAAATATAAGCATCTTTTGGATCATTAGAAGGTTGGTTTGTATTTGCACCACCACTAGCATCATATCTATTACTGAGTGCTCCTGTAC
>DAOLFJ010000557.1:0-1661 GCA_035326365.1 Saprospiraceae bacterium
ACAAAAGAAGTGCTTTATGGAGTCTTCTAGGACCAGTGAAAGTATTCGAGAGTGAAGGTAAAAAAGGCCATACTCAAACGAATATTTATTCCATAGAGCAATCACCTACACAACCTAATATCATGTATTGTGGTACAGAACCGGGAGAAGTATATAAAAGTATCGACAAAGGTACAACATGGATAAATAAGTCTATGGCATACAATTTTGGAGGAGGTGTATCTGCTGTAGAAACTGTACATGACAATGCAGATGTCGTAATCGCTGGATCAGGATTGGGTATCTTTAGATCAGATGATGGCGGTGATACTTGGGCAAATGTACTCACCATAGATTACAGGAATATTGGGGAGATATTTGCACATCCTAGTGTTACATCCAGAATATTTGCTACAACTGATGAAGGTTTATTTATATCTGAAGATCAAGGATTGACTTGGTCGCAAAGATTTCCAGAAAAGTGTTATGATATAAAATGTCATCCCACTCAAAAGAATATCATGTATTTAGTCAAAAACAGTCCTTCGCGTGGTCTATGTGAATTTTTCAAATCTACAGACAGCGGCCTTACATGGCAGCTACAATCAGATGGATGGTTTGATACAGATCAAGTGGGTAGGAACGACGGTGGTGCAAGGCTAGCTGTGTCTGATGCTGCACCTGATATGGTTTACGCTTATCTTATAGGTGAGGCAAAGTCTGGAGATCTAGGTTTTATTGGTTTGTATAGAAGCGAAAACGCTGGTGAGACATGGGAAAGCCGTACTGGCGAGCCAGGTGGTCCATATTCAGATGCACACCCAAATCTCGCTATTGGTTGGCCGGGTTGGGATTATCATCAAGGGTTTTACAATTGTGCCGTCATGGTTTCTAATCAGAATCCTGATGATGTATTAGTCGGTGGACTTAATCTATGGCGGTCACGTGATGGAGGTCTTACCTGGGCACCTCATGCAGGATATAGAGGAGGACCTATAAATATGCATGTCGACAATCAAGACATGCGTGCCCTAGGCAATGATTATTGGGTGACAACAGATGGTGGTACTTACCATTCTACAGATTTTTTTGAAACGCAACCCGAGTTTATGATGCATGGTGTCCATGGTTCAGATTATTGGGGATTTGGTAGTGGGTGGAATGAAGATGTGCTCGTAGGTGGTCTTTATCACAATGGTAATCTGGCGGCATATGAAAGATATACCAAAGGCGACTTCTTAGCCTTAGGTGGAGGAGAAGCGCCAACGGGATATGTCAATCCAGGCAATAATAGGAAGACATATTTCTCTGACATTGGCGGTAAAATCATTCCTTTAAATATGGCTGATCCTGTATCGTCTTTTAGTTTTGGCAAGAGTCCTAATGAAAGTTATTGGTCAGCTGCATCCAGTGAAATGGAGTTTGATCCATCGTGTTATAATATCGCTTATCTTGGCAATGGTCATAAGTTGTGGAAAACAGAAGATGGTGGGAGCAATTTTTTTGCACTGCATACCTTTGGTACCAATGAAAAAGACTTAATCCAACAAATAGAAATATCTCGTAGTAATCCTGAGGTAATTTATTGTACACAGCAGTTTGACAATGGTTCGAATGGTAGATTGTGGCGCACCCTAAATAATGGCTCATCATGGAACTCATTAAACATTCCATCTGGCAAT
>DAOLFJ010000558.1:0-1653 GCA_035326365.1 Saprospiraceae bacterium
TTCTTTTGACAGTATCAAAAAATACAGCTTTTTTCAGTCTATAAAATCAACTCAAAGTCACTCTTAAATTCCTTCCTACACGGGTAATAGACACTGACCTTCCTGATAAATTTGTTCCTATGGTTGGTGTAGTTCCACTCATAGTTCCAGTGGATGAAATAATATTGTAAGTACCTGTGGGCATTGACTGCATAAGATTTACTTTTGTCGTGGTACCTAAATTGCATGTACCGTTAACTTGCACTCTAGACAATGATGATCCATTACTGTATACGTTAATTGCAGCCGTGGTTCCATTTGTAAATACTAGGTCTTCTGTAGTAAAAACACCTGCACTTCCTGATCCTAATCCTCCCATAATTTTCCCATTGCTATTTACTATTGTTGTGGACGAATTTGACAATGTTCCTGTACCGCCTAATACACCATTGTTTATCGTAGTGGTGCCATTATAATTTGATGTCCCTGTCAGAAGTTGGGTGCCTGTACCTACTTTAATAATTGACATTTCGCCACCTCCATCTATGATCACTCCAGAGAAAGTACCACTTCCGTTATCATTACCTATACTAAAACTTGCATCTGCTGATGTCTCAGGGTGAATAGCCACACGACCGGAGCCAGTCAAAGCGCCCATAATAGGCGTAGTGGTAACGAATGAGTTGATCACAATATCTCCATTACATTCTATAGCATTGCTATTGGCTGCGTTTGATGCGTTAAATTGAAATGCTTTACCAGCTAATATGATAATTTTACCAATAAAACTATTCAAATTGTTATCAAATGTGACCCTTGCACCACGACCTGTGCTATTACTATAACTGCCTGTTCCATTGATGGTGATGCTAGAAACAGTGCCTGAAATGATACCTTCAAACGAACTCCTATCATTGGATCCATCAAATAAGATGACATCTCTTCCCAAAGATATATTTCCAGAGTGTTGTGTATTTAAACCCGCAGAATAAGCACCGATCGTAACTGTGCCTGTTCCAAGATTAGACACGGTAAGACTAGTGGATGGCTGCGTACTACCCGCCCATCTCCACTCTATGTTGGCAGCACCTGTATCAGCATCTCCTAGATTAACTGAAGATGTGCCCATAGCATTAGATACGCCTGCATAAATTCCGCCTTGGCTGATTGTAATACCACCTGAATATGTATTATTTCCCGCAAGGGTAAGATTTGCGTTTCCTTTTTTCGTGTAATTTGCACTTCCTTGTAAGGTGGATGAAATCGATGCATTTTGATTAACTTCCCAAACACCTCCCTGAAGATTTAAGGTACCATTTTGTAAAATAAAATTTCCCGAAGGTGTAGGGTCAAAAATTAAACTTTTTACATTTTGTGTTCCTGAAATCGTTACTGTCCCTGCTGCACCTTGTCCTAGATTACCACCAAAAGTAGCACTAGAACCAGTAGACCAAATTTGATTTGCGCCGGTGGGTATTTTGAGCCAAGTAAGATTAGTAGCATTCCATGTGCCACTACCATTATTTACGACACCATTTGAACTGGTATTATCCCAAATAAAAGCATTGGTCTGATTGGAATTAAAAAATCTATTTGCCGGCAAAAGTTGACCCTTCAGCAGAAATGGAAACCACAAAAATATATAAATCCAATACTTCATATTTCTTTTCGATT
>DAOLFJ010000216.1:0-3656 GCA_035326365.1 Saprospiraceae bacterium
AGCTTAGGTCTATCGCCTAAAATCAACATAATACCTAAGATGATCTCAAAGATGATCATTACGATGGCAAAAGCAGTTGAATAATTGGTTAAAAAAGGAAATAAGGGTGCTATAAAACTAAAAGATGTATCTGCAAATGTCGCATTAAATTCTGCAAAATAATCTCCCATTTTGATCGCTGTCCCTAGTGGATCCACAGCTTTGACCCATCCAGAAAATAAAAAAAGGATCCCTGTGAAATTCTGCAAATAAGTCATCACTGCCGATTTCTGTACTTTAAATCCAAAAATCATGACCAAAGTCAATACGAGTGAAACTATCGCGATATAAGTAATTAAGGTAAGTAAAGTCATAAAATGGTATTTGTAAAAAGATGTAAGGTTAAAAAATTGGACATGTCAACTTAAATACGAAAAATGAATTTATCCAATTAAAAACAATACGACTGTTAAATTTAAAAATAATTAATATTATTCCTATATCCAACAAAGCAACATTCAACTTGTTTGGAAATTGCTTTTTAAATTGGGAATACTGAATCTGTTACACCCACAAAGGTAAAGAAATGAGTATTGATATCAAATAATAATAAATTAATATTTGTAAAGCTACTGTTAAAAACTAAAGTTTTACAAAAAAATCATCATTTATGACTTCCCAAACCATCAATTTTGCAGAAATTACTACTATTCCTAGCCAAATTAAATACCTTTTTACAATCCAACTTTACAACCGATCATCATATGTCTTCCAGCCTGTGGGTACAGAAAGTTCTCAGTGATCAAGTCATTATATATATAACTGTAAGTGTATCCGTTGCTCGCATATTTGATATCAAATACATTATTTACCATCATGGTAATACTGGCAGATTTCCAATATTTGGATGAAATAATATAAGCAACTCTAAGGTTTTCGTAATGGAAAGAAGGTAAAGATCTAGCTTCATTGGAAGTATTATCTAAGTATTGCTTTGAAACAAATTTAGTAGAAAACTCAATATCCAAGCTAGGTAAAGGTTTGACCAAGATCTGAAGTCCAGAAACAAAAGACGGCGAAAAAGATATATCAGTATTTTTATGAGGAATAACCACTCTCTCAAAATCAACAGTGTAATCAAAAATCACTTCGTCAAAAGCCTTAATTCTATTTTGGCTCAATGCCAAATTACCATTAATTGCTATATATTTACCCAATTGATATGTGAGACTCCCTTCCCACCCTAGACGATAACTTTTGTCTACATTTTGTCTGATGGCTGCACCCACATCGTTGAGTTCGCCAGTTTGTACGAGTTGATTTATATAGTTCATAAAATAGATATTCGTTTCCACTCGAGTTTTGGCACCTAAATATTGATATCCTAATTCTACATTTTGCAGTCTTTCGGATACAGGTATATCACCGAAGGCATTGTCGATAAAATCTCCTCTAGAAGGTTCTTTATTGGCCACAGCCAATGATGCGTAAAAGTTTTGATTAGACTTTAATGCATAATTGACGCCTACTTTAGGATTAAAAAAAAGAAAATCATCTGTCAAATCAATATTCCTAAGATCATTATCAATACCAGCAACAGAATAATTTACTTTACGCAATTGTATGTCTCCGTGTAAAGTCCATCGATCTTTATAAGTCCATATCGCTCGAAGATAAGCAGAGAAATCTTGTTTTTCACCTTCATTTTCGTAATACCTTCTAGTTTTGTCAAAATCAGGAATACTATCTTTTGTCTGGATGACATTGCCATAATGATCCCCAAAATACTGATTGCCAGCAAGTCCCGCCTGTATCAATACCTTGGGATGCCACTGATACTCGACATCAAATAAAGCACCGAGCAAATCTGTCTGTAACCATCGTCTACGCACTAGATCAGTCCTAGATATAATACCATCATCAGGAAATATGATGTCAGGAATATTATAATTGGACAATCTATCATTGGCACGAAATTCTTCATAATAGCCACCACCTTTTGTATAATATAAGGTCGTTTTTACTTTAAGTTTTGTATTTACGACCAATGAGTGCAACAATTGCAGATAAGTCTGGCGATAATTATCTATTTGATTGTCATAGGTGTAATAATTGTATCTACGATCAGAAGAAAACAAATTGATAGAATCTTCTTGTGTTTTGTAAATACTTCCAAGGTTATTGTAATAATGATTGAGAAGTGCTTCTTGGTCATTTTCGACTTTTGCTTGTGGAACGCCGTACCATGACTGATACGTAATCTCTTTGCCGCTGATCACATTAAATCTCAATGAAGACTTGGCCGTGACTCTTGCTGCTGAGAAATACAGCGAATTAAGATTGGCAGTAGCACGATCTACATATCCATCTGACTGAATATTACTGTATCGAGCATCTATCACATATCGATCATTTATCAGTCCAGTACCAGCATTGACACTTATTTTTTTCGTACCAAAAGCGCCTATTGTACCCGCCACATCGATATAAGGGTTCACTCTGACATCAGAAGTATTGATACTGATAGTCCCACCAAAAGCCCCTGCCCCATTCGTAGATGTACCCACACCACGTTGTATCTGAATACTATTCACGGATCCTAGCAAATCAGGCAAATCTACCCAAAACACATTATGAGATTCCGCTTCATTGACAGGAACGCCATTGAGCGTGACATTAATCCTAGTTTGGTCTGATCCACGTAATCGCATACCTGTATAACCAATACCTGTACCCGCATCAGATGTCACCACCATTGAAGGTGTCCATTGTAATATTATGGGAACGTCTTGTCCAAGATTTTCTTTTTGGAGTTGGTTTTTATCTAGATTTTGTCGTGTGAAAGGTCCATACTTCCCTACCCGATTGGATAGAATTTCCACAGCGTCAAGGTTGTAAATATCACCAGAGAGAGTTATTTTAGTTTCGAAATGGTCATTAACTTGTATCTCTGCATTATACGCTCTGTATCCAATAAACTTGACCACTAAATTGTACGAACCTTGTGGCACATCTCGCATTATAAAATAACCATTATCATCTGTGGACGCAGCATATGCAGTACCTTGTAGGTATACAGTTGCAAATGAAAGCTTCTCGCCATCATCGTTTACAATCGTACCTGATACATTAAACTGTCCAATAAGAAGGAAAGGATAGAAAAAGAAGGATAAAATTAAATATCTCATTTTTAATAATTAATATATTAAATAAAATCCTAATGAGATATCTTAAGGCAAGACTTGTTAAATTTTCCTTGTCAGCATTACCTGACCAGGTTCGATGGGTATGATCTCAGCCTAAGCAATACTTAAGCACCCCAATAGGATGAGACAAAGGTATACAGATAAAGTGAAAGTGAGTATAAAAAGTAAGTAATAAATATTTTTTATTATTATTTACACAATAAGTTTGGTTTTGTAATAAATAGCATTACCTTTGCAGTCCATTACAAAATAAGGGTTTAAAGAAAGTTCTAAATGTAGTGTCATGATCGCGGGGTGGAGCAGTTGGTAGCTCGTCGGGCTCATAACCCGAAGGTCGTAGGTTCGAGTCCTGCTCCCGCTACAATAAGCCTTGATAATCTTTTGATTGTCAAGGCTTTTTCTATTTTATGTCGTAAGTTCGAGTTACCGCTAAGGCGGCACAAGCTCTGCTCCCGCTACAAAATGTAAAGC
>DAOLFJ010000216.1:3756-7798 GCA_035326365.1 Saprospiraceae bacterium
AATGTCGTAGGTTCGAGTTACCGCTAAGGCGGCACAAGCTCTGCTCCCGCTACAATAAGCCTTGATAGTCTTATGATTGTCAAGGCTTTTTTTATTTATACCCATTGCTATTTGATCTATAAATGTGGAAATAAAGAAATTATCTCCTCCCATTATTATAAAAGTTCAATCCATCTCCATACATTTGAACGCAGATTGACTCAATAATAAATATATCTCAAATATGCAAAAAAAGTACATACCCTTAAGTTTGATTGTTTTTAGATTACTGCTTGCCCCTGTTATCATCCTGTTAGTTTATTTTTTAAGAGAAGAAAGCCGAATACCTGTTATCATCTTAATGTATCTCGGACTCATATCAGATATCTTTGATGGCATTATTGCTAGAGAATTAAATGTGGCGAGTCAAAACCTCAGAAGATTTGATAGTCAAACTGATATGATCTTTTGGGTTTCAATTGGTGTTGGGACGTGGATGCTTTATCCAGATTTGATACGTGACAATAAGGTTTCTATAATTATCATTTTTATAATGGAAGCTTTGTGTTATTTGATCAGTATAGCGAAATTCGGAAAAGAAACTTGTACCCACGCATTTTTATCAAAAATGTTTGGGGTGACGATGTTGATTGCTTTTACATCACTGATAGGTTTTAATCATGCAGGATTTCCATTCTATTTAGCCTTAATATTTGGATTGATCTCCCATATTGATAGGATATTGATTACTTTGATTTTACCTGCTTGGACACATGATGTGCCAAGTTTCTATCATGCTTATCTAATAAGAAAAGGTATACCTTTCAAAAAAAATAAATTATTCAATTGATCCTATCACGAAATATCTTCTAATACATTTGCTTTTATAATACCTGCTGCAAATGTTTTGAACAATATCATTTCTAAAATATTTTTAAAAAAATAAAATTCAAATTTATTGTTTATCAATAAATATTTATTACTTTTGCATTATATTTTAATCATAATCAATAATAATCATCATGAATAACTTTGTATTTAAGGCGTTGCACATTTTTGCTTGGATCGTTTTTGTCGGATTATCTATTGAAGCCGGTGCACTCATTGTCAACTTTGTTTTCAATGTTTTCAATCCTGAATTCGTTGGTAAACTTTACCAAAAGCTTGATTTACAATCTATGTATCTAGAAAATAAATGGGCTTTTTACGGTATGTACAGCTTTGTATTATTCATTGCGTTACTCAAAGCAATACTTTTTTATTTAGTGATCGAGTTACTCGACAAATTAGATTTATCGAAACCATTTAGCAGTTTTGTTGCTAAAAAAATCTTGCAAATCAGCAACATTACTTTTACTATTGGCCTCCTGAGTTTTGTTGCAAGCCAAACAGCCACGAACTTGTCTCATCATGGTTATGTAATAGATAAACTAAATGAGTTTTGGGTGGATAGTCAAGCATTTATCCTGATGGCAGCGATCATTTATGTTATTGCCAATATTTTTAAGAAAGGTATTGAAATTCAAGCAGAAAACGATTTAACAGTATAACACCATGCCAATAGTAGTAAACCTAGATGTCATGATGGCAAAACGAAAAATGTCATTTTTTAAGCAAACAACCATGTAAAATTAAATTCAAAATAAATTTTATAGTTATGTCAAAGAAAGATAAATTAATTCTAAATACACTTAAATTTTTATCACAGCTCTTTTTTATGTTGTCATGTTTTGCAGGAGTGCAATTTTTATTAACAACAATAATACATCATTTAAGTAGCCAAAATGCTGTCATAGTTATGGTGGAATAGGGCAAATGCATAGTTTAATACGAGAAGTTTTTTATATTGGAGATATTGCCTTATTGGCTCTTCTATTTTATCAAATAATGACTATTTTCAAGGAGCTAGATTTAGCAGAACCATTTAGCGAAGATGTGGGTAAGTTTATTTTCAAAATATGTTATATCACATTTGGACTTTTCATTTTAAAATTGGCAGCTTATGCACATGAAAATATATTAGTAAAGCAAGGCTTTGAAAGTGGTATGATATATAAATATTCAGAAAGTGCAAAAACATTTTTACTAATGGCTGGCATATTATATTTAATAGCACAAATATTCAAAAAAGGGATAGCATTAAAGAATGAAAACGATTTAACAGTATAACACCATGCCCATAGTAGTAAACCTAGATGTCATGATGGCAAAACGAAAGATGTCATTAAATGAACTTTCAGAAAAAGTCGATTTAACACTCTCCAATCTGTCTATCCTAAAAACAGGTAAAGCCAAAGCCATAAGATTTAGCACCTTAGAAGCCATCTGCAAAGTACTCAACTGCCAACCTGCAGATATATTGGAGTATGTAGATGAATAGACGTACTTAGATTTCAGCGAGATTATCATCAATATTATGTAAGTTGGAGTATATGTTGTAAATTTGTTAATGATTTGGCGTGTACCTTAACCCTAGTCAGTATATCTAAACAAAACATTAGAATTGCTTCCAATTAGCATTTAAAAATAAAAATGATTACTCCAATAAGGGTTTATATAGTTTTTGTAATAATCTTAACTATTTGCATATTACCATCTTTGAAATCTGAAGGCGATTTTGCATTTTTATTATTATTAATGTACTTAATACCTTCATTCACTTTAATACCTGCTATTTTTATTGAAATTGTTTTATCTATATTTAGACATAAAATATCAAAAACTATATTTTTAATCCTTTCTTTTATTGGTATTTTTATTTCTATTTCTGGGACAATAGTATTCTTATCTTTCTTAACAAAATAAGATAGAATGTCTGTTCTCTATTTATTTTAAAGATTGCAAACAAAGGGACATCTAATCTACCACAAATATCATTTAATCACACTCGTCCCAAAACTATTCCCTATCAATATTATTAAAATATAGCCCATTGACATAAATTTGTTTACGAAAACATTTTTAACGATGAATGTGTCCCTTTTGTAGTTTTCCATTTGTTATTAGGGTGTAGTTCATATATTTAAAATAATTTATTAAACATTAAAAAAATGAAAGAGTACATTCTTCTTTTCAGACACGAAAATGCAAACGGGAAAGTTTCGCCAGAACAAATGCAACAATGGATGCAGCAACAAATGGATTGGGTGAATAGCATCGTTGCTCAAAACAAATTTGTAAGTGGCACGGGACTATTATTTGATGATGCCAAGGTAGTCGATGCACAAAAAACAGTGACTAATGGGCCATTTGGAGATATTAAAGAGACATTGGGTGGCTTCATCATAGTAAAAGCAGCATCAGCAGACGAAGCAGCAGGATTTGCTAAAGGCGCACCGATCTTACAAGGCGAAGGCAATACCGTAGAGGTACGACAAATATTAACCCACTAAATCATATAACGCTCCTGTGTCATCGGGAGCGTTTCCACTTACCAAATGAGTGAAAACGATATCATTCCACATTATTTCAAGACAGAATTTAGCAAAATGGTGTCTGTCCTTACCAAGTCTTTCGGTCTTGAATATATAGAAACCGCAGAAGATATCGTAAGTGAAACTTTTTTGGCAGCGCTCGACAGTTGGCCATATCGTGGAAGACCAACTAATCCTACAGCTTGGTTATATACGGTCGCCAAAAACAAGATGAAAAATCATCTTGCACGTCATAAAAACTTTGCGCTCAAGGTATCTACCCTATCTACTTCTCAAGACCTATCGAATGATATGGAAATTGATTTCTCCGAAAAAAACATTACGGATAGCCAATTGCATATGCTTTTTGCTGTATGTCATCCTTCCATCACGCCCAAAGCGCAGATATGTTTGGCTTTAAGGGTCTTGGGTGGATTGGGATTGAGTGAAATAGCCGATGCTTTTTTGACCAATAAAGAAAACATCCATAAAACACTCCAACGTGCAAAGTCAAAACTCCACACCGCAAATATAAAAATGGAAATGCCACCTGAAGCGGACATCAACGCTCGATTGGCTACGGTCACACAGGCCGTCTATCTTTTATTCAGTGAAGGATATTATTCTGAAAGCCACCAATCCATCATTAG
>DAOLFJ010000217.1:0-7775 GCA_035326365.1 Saprospiraceae bacterium
TTCTTTGACAAAATCACTTAAGCTCATTTTATACCTTTTAGGGTACAAAAATAAGATAAATATTTCAATTTATACCTTTTAGGGTACAAATAATCGTAATTGTTGACTAATTGTACCTTTTAGGGTATAAATATTTAAGATTATTTCTATTTTATACCACATCGGGTGCGAGATGGCGGACATACTTGGGCATATTGGCGGGAGAGTTTGGCTTTGGCCTTGGAAGTTGTGGGTAGGAAGTTTATGGGATAGTGATATAGTTTTTTGTATTCACAATAACCTGTTTATAAAGAAGCATTTACTGTCTGCAAAGGAAATATTTCTTTGTTTAAGAATCAGAATCTAATATTTATTTAACCAGCCTTTGAGTGAATTATAATCTTTTAATTCTATTCTTTCCTTAAATGACCCAGCTTCATTTATAGCATCTTTTGAAAAAAAACTTGTGGTAACAATTATACTCTTTGAAGGTTGTTTTAATGTGTGTACTCCAATAACTTCTCTAATTATTCCAACACCAACTTTGTTATCTTGAGAATATTTTTTACATTCAACCAAAACTAAAAAACTTGTTACTGCGTTTTCAATACTAGCTATAACGTCACTTCCACCATCTCTTGTGGCTTTTGTCAACTCTACATTAAATCCGAAATCCTTAAGTATGTCAGCAACTAACTCTTCAAACTTTCTTGAACTTAATTCATATAGCTTTTCAGGATACTTCTTAAAGTACTTTTTTACTTCAGCATCAATATTGGTGATTAAATAACTCTCTTTATTTGATTGATTAACGTACAATTTTTCTTCGACTTGACCCATTTCTGCAAAAGAAGCCATTCTTAATATTAATTCATGTTCAGCATGCTCTTCTGATTTAAGTGATACTTTTAAATCTACAGCTCTGTATTCTCCATCATTGTCTAGTGCAAATATTATTAAAGTCCAATCTTTATCATAATTATCAATTATTAACGTTGCAAGTAGATTGTTTTCATCATCTGAAAACCAACTAGTCTCATTTCCTAAAGAACTTGCCGTCGGATCAACTTTTACATTATAAGAATAAAAATTACTTTTTGAAATTTGCTTTAGTGACATATGTAAATTGAAATTTTGATAAACTGTTGCCTTTGTTTTTCAATTTTATATAAAATTTAAAAGATTTAAATTAATTTTTTACTATCTTTTCTCCATCGATACTTTATAAATTGACCAAACTCATTCTCATCAGCGTGTTCCAAAACTATTATTTGAGGTTTATAACCACATTTCAGATTTATAATTTCAATTTCATCAGATATTACTTTGAATATATTTTTCACTTGAATAATATTATCATCTACTTTTTTTTGTTCATTTTCAACTTCTTCATCCAATTGTTTATAAACTTTTGGGAAGTAAACCTGACTAGGTTGATCCAACACTAATATTGATGGTATTTTGGATGTCTCAGTTATGCTGTGGAGATACAAAAAACCTAAGAATGTAGACAAATGTATAGCTAACCAGTTTGAACCACTTCCCATCTCGGATAGTAAAATATTTTCCTTATCTTTTATATTGTATTTCAGGCTAAATTTTTCCAAATCAAAAAGTATCTTACCAGGTTTGAACTCCTCCTCAAAATCAAGTAAATCACAAATAGAACTCATCTTTTCACTTAATATTATTTCCGCCTTTTGTAATTCTTCTTTTAGATTGAATCCAGCAAGTTTCTTTTTGAGTTCCACAATTTCAGCTTCTAATTCTGAATAATCACTTGTGCTATTTGATAAAAGTTTATTTCTTTCAATAAAATTTTGAACATTGGCTTCCGTTCTACCTTTTAATAGTAAGCCTTTTTCGTATTCATTCTTAGTATTAAATTCTATTAATATCTGTTTGTTTAGACTTTCAGCTTTAACATTTAGTTCCTTTAATTCTTTCTTTAGATCATCTCGCTCTTTTCGCAATGAGGCATTTTGAGCTGAAGAGTCATTAACATATGTGCCAATTTTTTTTAATTCGTCCTCCAATATTACATTAGATTCTTGGATGACAGCAATTTTCTCATTTATCGCTTTTACTTCTTGATCACAAAGTGGGCAATGAATTTCACTAAGATTTGTCTCAATTGATGCTAATGATTTTAATCGATTAATATTCTTAGAATAATTTTTAGATATGTCATTATTAGTTTCAATTGTTGACAATAGATTTTGAACTATATCTAATTCCTTCTTTTTCTCAAATATTATGGTATCTATTTTTTTCAATTGTTCATTAAGGTTTTGATCACCTAATGAATTAGCATTAGAGTTTGGTAAATTTGTGACAAGTTTTTTAAGATCAGGCAGAGTAATGTCATCAGGTAACTCTTTGCCTAAAAAAGTATAATAAAATGATAATACACCATAAAGATCATCTCTTAATTGTCCATTACTAATTTTTAACTTCTCATCTATTTTTTTCTTTTGACTTAATTCTTTTTGCTTACTTTCTAAACTTCTCTGTAAGTCAAAAAACTCAGCATTTCCCCATCCCATCAGAACAGGATAATCATCAATAGTATATTTCCTTTTGTAAGGATCATCAAACCTATAAAAAAGGCTATGTTTATTGGCAATCAGATTTTGATGTTGAAATAAGAATGGTACAAAACTTCGCATTGTCACCTTTCCTCCTGATTTTCTTTTATCCTCTTCTTCGTCAGTCCTTTTATCTAAAACAAAAATCCCAATGTGTTTTTCAAATTCTCTTTTAGCTTCATCTAAATCAATCAGTTTCTTCTCACTGAAATATTCTATAGAAAAGTTGGTAAGAAAATCCGAATTAATTTCAACACTGAAATACATTTGATTACTATTTTTTATTCTTCCAATAATCAAATGTTTGTCTTTAACTTTAAAGTTTATGCAGTAAAGATCTGTCCAGTCTGTTATAATGCCCTTTGGTATAGTAGACCTGCTTGAAAATAAACAATAATCGATAATTTCAATTATCGCACTTTTGCCAGTTTTAGAATCACCAGAAATTATGTTTAATCCCTCATCAAATTTTAATATTCGTGATTCCTCATTTTTTTTAAAAAGAAATATATGTGTTATTGATGCTTGCATAATTTTATAAATTGAAAAAAATTTTCTTATAATCTTCTTTTGACAGAATTGATCCTAAGTTAAATGCTGCTTTATAATAATCTTTTAGTATAGGATTTTTCTCTTCTGAATAAGTTATTTTCAGTTCCTCCTTTAGAATTACGTAATCTGAAATTTCAACATTGTAGATGTTTGATAATGTAATCAAAGCTTCTTTGGTCTTCCTTCTATAATTAACTAATAGAGTTTCGATAACGATTAGTTCCATTTTAACTTCGGAATTTAGAAATGTATTAAATGAACTCTTTGCCGTACTTCTCACAAGTTTATCCTTTATTCTATCGTTATAAATCAGTGGAAGAATGTAATAAATTAGTTCCATTTTCAACTGATTATTTTTTGCGCCAGCCAATGCCATCAGCAATAATTTTGATGTAAATAGCGGATTAAAAAGAATCTTTTCAGTTCGAGCTATATTCATATGTCAGTTTCTTTATATAACCATTCAAAATCAGTGGTTTCGTTAATATTTTGAATTCTACCATCACGGAAAAATTTCTCTGTATCTCTAATACCAGCAATTTGATTGTGCTGTTTCAAAATACATCTAAAATATACATCTCTTGATTTTGAAATATGAGAATTATCGAAAAATGAAGCTTTTGATAAACTATATGAAGTAGCACTTTTTTCCATACTAATATCAGTTTTTATCTCCTTTTCATAAGAGCTTAATTTCTCTTTTAATGTTGGGTTTATTTTTAAAATCTCTTTATAAGCTTCTTCCGATCTTACATAATCTTGAAATGCTTGATGCAGAACATCTTGTTTCAAGGAAATTGCATTTAACTTTTCAATAAATTTATAACCTTTAGTCAAATTTGCATCATCTCGTTCAGGTTCTTTAATGGATGGAAAGGGAATATAATCTATGGTAAACTTTGATAGACTGAATCGCAAATCTGAATTGAAATCGGTAATATTAATTCCCCATTTATCAGCATTGTCTATAGCCCTTTCAATAATCCACTGATGCAGAACTCCAATAGCGGGACTTCTAAAATTCTCAGAAATAATTTTAAAAGTTGGATGTTCTTTTAGCTGAGCTAATTTTTCATCAACTTTAGGCTCACCACTATTAATAATGAATTTATCTAAAATTTCCAACAACTCTGGCTTGGATATATTTTTGGTGTCGAAAATTTCTTCTTTAATTGGTTTGGAAGTAGCTGAAATAGAGTGATCATTGAGTCTTTTATACTTTATGGCTTTTGTTAGTTGATTCCAGTTGTGAAAAATACTATCACTCGGCACATGTTGAGTAGTGTGAAGAATAAATCTATCATTCGACTTTAATTTGTCATATTCAATGACAAGATTTTTTATTGTTTTCCAAACATCCACAGAGTTGCTGGTAAGGTTCGAATCTCCTTCATGATGCTTAACTTCAATAGATTCATTTCTATACTGAACATCGCCAAAGCATTCAATATAGACATGCTCGCCATTTTTAGCATTTAGGCAGTATTCTAAAGCAATTAGTTTTTGATATTCAAATCCTAATTGTTTTTTTGTTGAATCGTTATTTAAAGTATCACTCATCTTTAAAATATATTTTTATAACTTTAACTGATATTATTTTTGACTATTGCGCTTTCATGGGTCCATTTTATATATTGTGATAAAGCCGATTTTGAATCAGTAAACTGACAGCCACCATTAAGCTTTATTTAATGGACAACATTTACTCAAGTAATGAAAGACCAATATAATGAATGCTCTTTTAATATCTTTACATACTATTTGTTGACTGTTGAATGTGTTCATAAGCAAGTTTTGCATTAATATGTTGTTGAGATAAAAAAGCAGCTTGTCTCCCAAACTTATTGCTATTTTTTTCTGGCTCTAGATCTTTTCTTAACATTTTTATTTTTGAAATACTATTATCTTGCAGAGCTTGTAAGGTTTGAAGTAAATTCTCTTTAGTAACTGTCGTCAAGTCAGACTTTGGAATAAATACACTGGTAATGTTTTGGTATTCTCCAGTGCTTTTTGAATTGATAGGTTTGTGATTAAGTCCGAACAAGACTTTAATTTCATTTTCATTTAAAAGTAAATATCCAATTTCACCTATTTGTTCCCCTTTAGATAAAGCTTTCGCTTCAATAATAATTAGACTTCCTGTTGGCATTAATGAATTAATGATTTTATTTAAAGTCGGGATCCATCCATCAATACTTATCTCATGCAACACATTACATAATACAATAAAATCAAATTTTTCTTCTTTTATATCATCATAAGTTGAATAAATTGTATTAACACCATTTGAGTTTAAAGAAGAATGAAATTCAGAATTTGGTTCAAGAGCAGAATAGTCAATCAATTTGACAAATTTTTCATCTTTGCTAGCTTGTTCATAAAGCCGCCCTTTTCCTGCTCCAAAATCCAGTAACATTTTTCGTCTTGAATTTTCATTTATATTTATGAATTCTTTAAGTGACTTAATTTGTGGATCATTGGAATTTGCAATTTCAATAACTTCTGGATTTGTAAAGCATTCAATCATAAAATGAACAAAAGTCCAGTCAGAGATTGAATTAATAAATTCTGAAAGTTTTTGAACTCTATCTTCAATTTTCATTAATTCCATTAAAGCTTCTCGTTGAATTGTTTTAGATGGATGCTTGATTTGCCCTTCTTTCACAATAAAAACTTCATCAATATTTAAATGTGAAAGAATATTTAAAGAGTGAGTTGCAATCCATAACTGTCCTTTATCTTTAATAATATTTCTTATGCCTTGTATTAATTCAATTTCTGCATCAGGGTGCAAATGCAACTCCGGTTCATCTATTATGATTATACTTTCTTTTAGTCTTATATTTTTATTTTGCGACATTAAAAAAAACAAAAGCACATAAGCAAACAATGTTTTTTCGCCATCTGAGAATTCAATATAGTTAAATTCTCTTCCGTCTATTTTCCACAATCCTACAAGTGTACTTTGAACACCCTGTTCCGTAACATTCTTATTGACATTTTTTGTTTCCCATTCCAGTTTTTTACCAAAAATATTATCAAATATTTCCTTTAATGCAATGTATCTACCATAAGCAACGCGTTTCTGAAATTTTTTAATGTCACCATTACAATCAATCAAATCAAAGGCTAGTTGGTGAGGTAATTTTTTTAAATATCTTAGTGAACTACTATATATACTCCCAAATTCATTATAGTATAAATTGTCAGTAACGCTATCAACAATTTTTTCAAATGAATCCGCGCCTTCTTCTTTTTCTGAAATTGATTCTTGAAGGTGTCTAATTTGTGAGTAATCAACTCTTTTAATATAATCATTTTTTAATCTGGATATTTGGGTATTAACAATATCCATGATAGGTTGAATCTTTTCTTCGATTCTATTTGGTTTAGCTAGCTGATGGTTACCACCGGACCTAAGAATAATTTGTTTTGAAATTGGAATTAAACTTTTTTCAATTTCAGCAAGCTCAGTTCTCAAATTACGAATATTGGTAATAAATTCTTGGTCTTTTCGATTTTCTAATCTTAAGCTATAAACATGGTCAAATTCTTCTTTTTTGAGAAGATATAATTTATATGGTTCAAGCTTAGTTAATGCTTCCTGTAATATAGTTGGGTGCAAAGAGATGTTTTGCTTTAAAAAGTCAATAAATATTGGTGAAAAATGATTTTCAATGAAATTTAATATTCGAGTTTTCCCCGACCCATTTTTTCCAACTAGAGCAACTACACTACCTAATCTTTCAAGATTAATTTCTTTAAGCCCTTCTTTAGAAGTAGCTGTTTCAATAAATTTTATTTTACTAATTCTCATATTGTTTTTAATTCAATTATTGTTATATTCGGGATTTCATTTCCACTTTTACTTAAATGGCAGGTTACGTTATATGTAGTTTAATGTTAAATCATCAATAAATTTTATTTTAAAACATTTTTCTTTGACCTTACATTTAAAATAATTTAGATATTACTTCACCACCACAAACATACAAAACAAACCCAAAATTCCAACATAATCCACAAAACATTTTACTAAATTTTATTTTGACCATTCAGCCATCATTTTCGGATACAAAAAATCAGACCACCACTTTAAAATAACATCGCAAACATACTACAATGTTACCTAGCATAAAAGCGTATAAATACGGGTATATTATGTAGGTAGAAATACGTGGATCGGTATAGATAAACATCTGGGTAAGTATGATAGGCACAAGTTGCAAACTTGCGCCAGCAAGTGTCTAGGTGTTTCTTTGCAACGCTTAAGCATTTCTTTGCAACGCTTTAGTGTTTCTTTGCGACGCTTAAGAGTTTCTTTGCAACGCTTAAGTGTTTCTTTGCGACGCTTAAGTGTTTCTTTGTAACGCTTAAGTGTTTCTTTGCAACACTGTAGTGTTTCTTTGCAACACTGTAGTGTTTCTGCATATTTTTATCCAAGACCTAATATTTCTTCAACATCTAATTCTCTTATGACTTCTTCTTTGCATGTAGTCGCAATTTCTAACCATTCGATGAAGCTTGAAACTTTATAATAAAATTTTTCGTCATTTATATTATAATATGCGAGTGACCACTCTCCATTTTCTTTATCCTCGGTTGTTATCCAACACCAAGCACCGCCATTAGAGTCTTCAGTCATTAAACACAACA
>DAOLFJ010000559.1:0-1645 GCA_035326365.1 Saprospiraceae bacterium
ATCATTGTGGTTTGTATAAAATAAACCATGATTATTTTTTATGTCGATTTCATCTTTTATTTTATTTTTAGTTTTGGTTGTTAAAAATGTTCAAAATATTAAAAAATATTTATGTAAATAAAATGTTATTTATCAGAGAATTATATATATTTAATGGGCTTTTGTGTAATATTAACATTTCAAATGAAACTAATTACTAAAACAATTTCGTTATTGTGGTGTGCAAACATACTTGATTTTTTTAAATAGTTATTGTATAAACGTATTTTTTAAAAACAAAACAATCATTAAAGTGAAACAAATCTTCTTAGTTTTAGCCATTTTCCTTTCTATTGGATTGTCAGCACAATCTGAGACAGCTTTTTTTAATGCTTTCAAAAGTGCAGACGTTACGACCATAGAATCATATCTTGAAGATAATATTGACTTCTGTTTATTTGAAGATCAACAAATTATGAACAAAAAGGCAGCTATGACAAAACTTAAAAATTTTCTAGCTAATCACACAATTACCAATGTAGAAGTAATGCACAAAGGCGCTTCTAAAGATAAATCTTCACAATATAAAGTTGCCAAAATCACCACTTCCAAAAATACATTTAGGGTTTTTGTATATGCCACAGGAGCGATTGGCACCAAAACAGTTAAGGAAATCAGGATTGATAATTTTTAATTTCGTGTATACAGAAGACTAATATCCTACAATACTTCCACATTATATCCACAACTAAAAGTCTCTTTAGGCTTTAAAGATTTAATGCCTTCTTTGGTTATTAAATTTCCGTCATGATTGATGGTATCTGCGATGCCATGCCAAGGTTCTATACATACAAAAGGTGCGTTGGGCTTAGACCAAATACCAAGATACGGAAAATCATTAAAAGAAAAAACAAGACCCCTTTCGCTATTTTCCGAATGTAATGTTATCTCATTCGTTTTTAAACCTTGAAATACCAAAGCATCTTTGATGAATGTGTCATTTTGCAAAGGTATTTGGCTATTTTCCATTGCAAGTTCAAATGTATTGCCTATAAGTCCATACTCCAATAGTCTTTTATTGGCAGTTTTGTCCTTATTAAATTCTAAAACAAAGTTTTGCTGCTTGTTTGTCTCTTGATCTATTGGCACATTAAAAGCAGGATGGAAGCCAACACTAAACCACATCTCATCCTCAGATGAAGCATTATTGATATCTACAGAAACAAAAAGTTTGTTGACATCTATCTGATAACTTACCTTCAATGTCCATTCAAAAGGATAGACAGTTCTAGTACTTTCAGTACTTTTTAATAAAAATGAGATATTAGAATCTTCATGACTTACCATTTCAAAAACCATGTCTCTTGCAAAACCATGCTGCGATAAGTGATATTTATGATCTTTAAAATTATAAGTATCGTCTTTTAACTTTCCTACTATCGGAAATAAAATAGGCGCTCTTCGTCCCCAAAACTCAGGATTTCCTTGCCAAAGGTATTCTATTTTATAGTTTTTGCTAAAGATACTTTTCAACTCTGCACCATGATCATCTACACAGATTCGTAAGTTTTCGTTTTCGATGATGTACTCCAATGTATTAATTTTTGCGAGTGGTAAAAAAGTACACTAGCTTCTCCAATGAATCTCTAGAGTCATTGGCAGGCAT
>DAOLFJ010000218.1:0-7757 GCA_035326365.1 Saprospiraceae bacterium
GGCATTGACACTGTAGAAAGCCCTTATAGACTCAATGGTCGATACTTATATCGTGCGGTGTTGGGCCCAAATGTGAAGGAATTTTTGGATCTTGGTGATGGTTTTGAAGTGTTGGAAATGATTGTGCATCAAAATTCTGTTATAGCCAATAAGCTCATCAAAGAACTCAATAAAGATAGGACACTTCCCAAAGACTCGAGGATTATTTTGTTAAAGAGAAACAATCAAATCATCATTCCTGAAGGCGAAACTAGAATCTTTGTTAAAGATATTGTTGTAGTTTTGTCCAAAAAAGAAAGGGTGTCAGATTTGTCAGTATTATTTGGTCAGAAGTAATAAAAAGTAAAAAAATACCAATGCAACGTTTTATAAGTTTAGTTTTATTTATAATATTATCGCATCAATCAATTGCCCAGTTAAATGACGTGGCTGTCACCGATAGTACTTTCAATGAAGAAATTTCAAAAATAGAGATCTCTGTCTACCTAGATTTTTATTATGGAAATACATTTAATAATCAAAATGAGTCTGTTCCCTATTTTGTGAGCAGCAATAGCAACAATGAATTTAATGTCAATCTAGCTATTGTAGATTTTAAGTACGCGTCCAAAGGAATTAGACTAAAATTTACACCTGGATTTGGGACCTATATGAATGCCAATTATGCCAATGAACCTACTACATTGAAGCATTTGTTGGAAGCATCCATGGGGATTAGACTTTCACAGAAAAGAGATATTTGGCTTGATGCAGGAATCTTAGGTTCGCCTTATACCAATGAAAACGCCATCAGTCGAGACCACCTCATGTACACACGGAGTCTAGCTGCGGAAAATGTACCTTATTATTTGTCAGGTGTAAAACTGTCCATTCCATTGAGCAGTAAGATCACTTTTTACACTTATTTGATCAACGGGTGGCAACAAATCAAAGATAATAACAATGGAAAGTCTATTGGAACACAAATAGAATACAAACCTAATCCTAAACATACTTTAAATTGGAATACCTACATGGGTGACGAACGATCGCTGTCAGCACCACAGTATAGAACGAGGTATTTTTCAGACATCTTTTATATTTATAATCCTGAAGGGAAATTATCTTTAACTTCCTGTGTTTATCTAGGAAATCAGCAGAAACTGAGTGGCAGTACTAGGAGTAATCATTATTGGTGGCAAGCAAATGCCATTGCTAGATATAAAATAAACGATCGACTAGCCATATCGGGTAGGGTAGAATACTTTGATGATTCTGAATATTTGCTCATATCTCCACTAAGTGATACTGACCCTGAATTTTCTGTTTTAAGTGAATCTATTTCTATCAGTTATAAAGTACATGACAACGCCATGTTCAGAATAGAAGGAAGGTATTTTGATGCCACTGAAAATATTTTTGCAACAAACGAAAATCAACCTTCGTCAAATATGTTTTGGCTGGTCAGCAATCTAACAATGTGGTTTTAGGTTAATTTTTCCCCATATTTTCATAATAAATTTGTATATCTGTTGAGTAGTATTACTTTTGTCGTTTGATTTTTTCAAAAGTTCATTTTGAGATGGGCTATTTACAATTGTAATTTATTTAAGAGAGATATGATCGACATTATTAAGGGTTTATTTGATTTTATTATGCACATAGATGACCACTTATTCACTATGATAGGTGAGTATGGGGTTTGGGTATATATCATTTTGTTTTTAATCATATTTGTAGAAACGGGATTGGTAGTGATGCCATTTTTGCCTGGAGATTCTTTATTGTTTGCGGCAGGAGCTTTTTGTGCAGGCGTGGTCAATGATAGTGGAGAGAGTGCTCAGCTCAATCTATGGATCGTGTTGTCTTCCTTATTGGTGGCAGCAGTGATCGGAGACGGGCTCAATTATTGGATAGGCAAAAACATAGGTTTAAGAATGCTGAGTTGGGAGATCAAAGGATACAGACCTGTCAAAGAAAAGTATATCGAACAGACCCAAGCATTTTATGCAAAACATGGATCTAAAACGATTATTATTGCAAGATTTGTACCCATAGTTAGGACTTTTGCACCTTTTGTTGCAGGCATCGGTAGAATGGAGTACAATCAGTTTTTCAGGTACAACATCATAGGTGGTGCTCTTTGGGTCATAGGACTGACGTTGACAGGTTATTTTTTTGGTAATATTCCGATAGTCAAGGACAATTTTGAAACAGTCATTTTTTTAATTATTGGAATCTCTATATTGCCAATCATTTATGAAGCCATCAAACATCAGTTTACGAAGAATAAAGAAGTTAAATAGCCTTTAATTATTTAAAGATTCACATTTGAGTCTACTCCTAAAAGTCCTTATTTTAAATAAAATGAAAAATCTTGATTTCTACTACATTGATAATCATACGTTTCCCTTTAGGGTCAGGGTAAAAAACGTTTGGTTATCAATCAATTTGTATTTCCGACGTGGCTTCACACCTAAAGATTCTATTCATATTGGGAAAAAGATTCTGATCACTAGTATTTTATACTTTGGATTTGCCATGGCAAGTGTTTGCGCTCAGTTTGGGGTTAGAGCAGGTGTAAATGCAGCTAAACTATCAAATTCTACTTTGATAGATGGATCTCAAACTAAGTATAAGACTGGTATAGGAATTGGAATTTTTAGCGAGATTCCAGTATTTAGAAATTTTTCTATACAGCCTGAGATAAACTATATGCAACTAGGAACAAAAGAATCAAGTACATTTATATGGGGTACAGTTGATGCTTTATCGAAGATCAATTATTTTCAGTTTCCGGTTTTTTTTAAATATAATTTTAAGAATGGTTTATTTATACAAACAGGTCCTTATTTGGGAATTGGGTTAGGTAAGATTTTAAATAAATACTGTGTAGGTGTAGGTGTTGATTGTAATTTTATTGAAAAAGAATTTAATACCAAAGGCATAGATGGACCGAGAAGGTATGATCATGGTTTTCAGTTAGGAACTGGTTTTAAATTGACAAAACACGTTTCTATCGATGTAAGATTAATAGTAGGGTTAAAAAATATTTACACTAAGCCTAATGGTGGTGCTTTAAATTCAGGGTTTAATATTAGTGGTAGCTATTCCATTTAGACAGTTCGTTTAAAACTTAATCCCCTAAATCAAATCCCATTTCCTATCCATCATAAAAGGTAGTTTTTCTCTAAAAGCCATCATCTTTGATTTGTCTACTTCATAAGTTATAAAAGCTGGGCTGTCTTCCATTTCTACGACAATGTCACCATTATAATCGACTATCATAGATGCCCCAGGATAGTGGTATCCGTTATTGTCTTCGCCTGTACGATTGACACCAATGACGTAGCACTGATTTTCTATGGCTCTGGCAATAAGCAATGATTTCCAGTGAGATACTCGCGCCTTAGGCCAATTGGCAGCATAAATAATGATATCTACAGCTTGCTTATTAGTAGAAATATAGGGAAATCGAAGGTCATAACAGATGAGTGGTTGGATAATGAAATCGTTCATCTCAAACGTTGTACGATTCATTCCAGCTTCATAATGTTTTGCTTCTCCTGCTAATGAAAATAAGTGAATTTTATCATATTTTGCAACCACACCTAGTGCATTTACAGCAATAAAGGTGTTGAAAAATTGTCCGTCTCTATACATCGGTATTGAACCTGCAATGATCATTTCATATTCAGCAGACAAAGTAGACAATTTTTGTATCGTCTTATCTTGCCATTGTATATCTAAATGTTGAGGTGCCATCTCGTACCCTGTATTGAACATTTCAGGCAGAACTAATAGATTTGTTTTTCCAGCAAGTGAAATACAAACTTCTTCTATTTTTGCAAGATTGGTAGCTGGATCGAGCCATGCCACATCAAATTGGAAGATACTTACTAACATTTGATTTTGTATTTATTAAACCTTATAGGTTTCTAAAAACCTATAAGGTTTGTGATTATAGGAATTCTAAACTTTCCCCAGATATTTTTGGTTTTCCATTATGAAATAAAATAAATTGTTGCTTCCCTTCAAAGTTTTCTAAAACAACTTCTCTATTTAATTTGCTTGGTTTAACTGTCAAATACGTATGATATGAAGTCCAGTACCATTCTTCAATTTTGTTACATAAACCATGGTGAATAGCGTTGAAATGAATATAATGTACACAATGACAGAAATAATCAGCACCATTTATTTGACTCCGTTTTAAATAATCTAGAAATAATGCACCACGTCTTTCAAATCTTTTATTTATTGCTTTAGAGTATGCGTTACAAAAATTACTAAACTGTTGCATCACAAATTTGGGCCAATCAATATTGGTCTCTGGTTCAGTACCTTTTAGAGTTAAGTAATATTCCTTTAACAAAGGTATTGATTTTATCCTTACCAAAAAGTGAAAATGATTTGGTAGAAGGTTATAAGCATAAAAGTCAGCGATGGGAACAATATGTTTAATGGCCAATTCAAGAAAATAAGTATAATTGTCGGATTCTCTAAAAAGGTTTTCAAAACCCACAGCGTGATTAAAAACATGGTAAATTTGATCAGGTAATAGTGGGCAATGGTATTTCATATTATTTGCGTTTTAGACCTTATAGGTTTCTCAAACCTATAAGGTCTGGATTCCTAAACGAAGATATAATAATAATTTTGAAAATCTTAAATTTATATTATTTTTTTAACCTTATAGGTTTCTAAAACCTATAAGGTTTGTAGTCAACCATCACTCTATCTTCATCAATATCCTATACTCCGCAGGAAGATAATTATTGATACGATTGCCAAGATTTTTTAACCAACCTATGCCAAGTCCTCGATAAGTCGCGAGTACCCAAGATTTATGTGGAGAATCTACTTCGGTTAACTCTCTTTTCAGGTATTTTAATGCTTCGGTTCTGGTTAGTTCGACGGTTGGGATGTCAACGGATCTGTCCAATGAAAGCGCTAGACTATGGTCAGGTATAAAAACAGTTTTATTTAGCGTGCCGAGTGTCGTGCCGCAATAAATCAACCTTAAATAATGACTGAGGATTCGTGCATCTTCTTTGTATTCAGATGGAAACAAATGGATGTTGCCTACTTTGTCTATTAATAATTCTTTATGTGTTAGATCGACCCAAGGTGCTACAATGGGTATTTGTTTTTTGTCAAGATCTACAATGTTTTTATCATCGATTCGCCACTTTGTTGTATTGTTTGGAGATGTTTTTTGCAGTACTGCGGCAAAAAATCCTTCGCCATGTGTCCTGTGTGGATAGAACTGATAACCTAATGCATTTTCTTTTTGAATTTCAGTGATTCCCCAAATATTTTCTGTTTCAATCTCAACAGAAATCATATCAAACGCTTTTATACTGAAGTTGACATTATTTATATTTTCATCATCATTATAAGTGCAGGTAGAATATATCAAATGTCCACCTTCCTTCAGTGATGGCAAGATATCAGTCAATATTTTTTGTTGTCTAATTGCACAACTTGTTACATTTTGAGTTGACCATTCTGTGATAGCATTCGGATCTTTACGAAACATTCCTTCTCCTGAGCAAGGTGCGTCTACAAGTATGATGTCAAAATAATCTTCCAAAGCGGTAAAGTCTTTTGGATCATTATTGGTAACGACTACATTAGAATATCCTTCTTTACTTAGATTGTATTTTAGGGTGTACGCTCTGTTTTTGACGATTTCATTTGCGACAAGCAGACCTTCATGATTTAAGAATGCGGCAATCAAGGTCGACTTTCCACCCGGTGCAGCAGATAGATCTAGGATGCGGATGTCTTTGTTTTGGCCAGCAATTTGTTGTAGTATGTGCCATATGAACATCGATGACGCTTCTTGCACGTAATATGATCCTGCATGAAAACTAGGATCTAACGTAAACACAGGACGTTCATGAAGATAAGTTCCTAATGGGCACCACATTACTTTTTCGCCTTCAAATGTTACTGATGTTTTATTTGGATTGACACGAATAGAAGTGGGTGCTTGCTGATCAAGAGCCGTTAATAAAGCAAGTAAATCTTCGTCTGAAAATTTTGGTTCAAGTGATTGAATAAAGGAATCAGGAAGTAACATTAGTTTGCCTTTAAATTTTCATTTCTAAATAAAGAGGCTTGTAAGATTGTACTTAGCAAAATGACGCCAATACAACCGATTCCATTCAGCCATAGATACCCTACCAAGTCAAGTTTGAATATCACAATAACCATAATCTCGATCATAATAGCACTTATGAATATGGCGTTTGCCTTGATGTTTTTAAAGTAAAATGCGACTAGGAAAATACCCAAAATTGTTCCGTAAAAGATCGAACCAATAATATTTACAAACTGAATTAGGTTTTCAAATAAGGTTCCAAAACATGCAAAACCTATGGCAATTGCTCCCCATAAAATGGTGAATAATTTGGAAGATTGCACGTAATGTTGATCTGATTGTCCAGGTTTTATGGTCCTTTTGTATATATCTATCGTGGTGGTCGTAGCCAAAGCATTGAGTTCTGATGCAGTAGATGACATCGCAGCACTAAAGATAACTGCCAATAACAATCCTATCAATCCTTGGGGCAAATATTTGAGAATGAAGCTGATAAAAACATAATCTTTATCATTGGTTTCTTCTTTCGGTAGGTGGGTTGAGATCAGCTCTTTTACATTTTCACGAATGACCTTTTCGTCAGCTAAAAAAGGTGTTAATTCTGCTTTTAGTTGAATATCATTTTGGTTGATATTTCCGTCTGACATATACTTTTGTAAAAGTGCATTTTTTCCTTCATACACTACATCATAGGCTGTTTCGTACTTTATGACATCAGCTTTCGCTTCCGTAGTTTTTAATTTTGTCAAGGTACTTTCGTTAAAAAAAACGGGTGGTTTGTTGTATTGATAAAAGACAAAAACCATGACACCTACTAGCAAGATAAAAAACTGCATTGGTACTTTGAGCAAGCCATTAAAAACTAAGCCCCATTGACTTTCTTTGATAGATTTGCCCGATAAATATCTTTGGACTTGTGACTGATCTGTACCGAAATATGATAAAGCTAAAAATAAACCACCTGTGATACCTGACCAAAAAGTATATCTACTCTCTGGATCAAAAGAAAAGTCTAGTATATTTAATTTTTCTGATGCACCTGCAATAGTCAGCGCATTGCTAAAGTTGATGTTTTCTGGAAGGGAAGCCATAATTACGTAAAAAGCTACAAACATGCCTGTCATGATGATAAACATCTGTTGTTTTTGGGTAACATTTACTGCTTTGGTGCCACCACTAACCGTATAAATGACAACGAATGCTCCTAAAATGAAATTGAGTAAATTCAGATTCCAACCTAAGATGGTGGACAGAATGATAGCGGGTGCGTAAATGGTAATCCCAGCGGCAAGTCCACGTTGTATCAAAAATAGTCCTGCCGTGAGAGACCGAGTTTTTAAATCAAACCTTTGCTCAAGAAACTCATAAGCAGTGTAAACTTTTAATTTATGGTAGATCGGTACGAAGGTCACACAAATGATAATCATGGCCAATGGAAGACCAAAATAAAACTGAACAAAGCCCATTCCATCATGAAAAGCCTGTCCGGGTGTAGACATAAAAGTGATGGCACTTGCCTGAGTCGCCATAACAGACAGACCTACAGTCCACCATTTTGCTTCATTATCTCCTCTTAGATAGGAATCCATATTCTGGGCGCCACGTGTTTTCCATGTACCATAAATGACAATGAATGCCAAGGTACCTATCAGTATTAACCAGTCTATAT
>DAOLFJ010000219.1:0-7756 GCA_035326365.1 Saprospiraceae bacterium
CACTGTCAAAACAGTTTTTGCAGATTGTAATCCTTCGGGTATAGATGTCGTAGCTTTTAAAAAGCCCACGGAGGAAGAGTTTGCCCATGATTTTTTATGGCGTATCCACCAAAAAACACCAAGAAAGGGTAATATTATGATATTTAATAGGTCCCATTATGAAGATATCTTGATTCAAAGAGTTCATAAATGGATCACTGAAGATAAGGCAGAAAAAAGAATGAAAGCCATCAATGCATTTGAGCAGTTATTAGAGTTTGATGCGAATACAAAAGTATTAAAATTTTATATGCACATCTCTCCAGAAAAGCAACAAGAAAAGCTTCAAGAAAGGATAGATGATACCACTAAAAATTGGAAACATAAAGCAGCCGATTGGGATGAGAATGACCATTGGAATGAATATATGAGATGTTACGAATACGCAATAAATGAGAGTGAGATACCTTGGCACATAGCGCCAGCTGATAAAAGATGGTATAGAAATTATTTTATCGCTCAAGTGGTTTTAAAAACTTTAGAAGATATGAATCCACAATTACCAATTTTAGACAGAACTGATGTCAGCGTCAAATAAAGTCAGAATAGATAAGTGGTTGTGGAGTGTAAGATTGTTCAAATCCAGATCCATGGCTACAGATGCATGTAAAGCAGGCAAAGTCAAGATTAAAGATTCTAATGTAAAACCATCTTACCTAGTGACATCAGGTGAGGAGATCGAAGTTAAAAAAAATGGTTTTAATCTTACATTTAAGGTTTTACAGATTATTGAGAAACGTGTTTCTGCCACACTTGCTGCTCCTTGTTTTGAAGATTTGACACCACTAGAAGAGATGAATAAGTACAAGGAATGGTTTGTAGGCAAAGCAGGTGCTGAGTTTAGACAAAGAGGAGAAGGGAGACCAACTAAGAAGGAAAGAAGAGAAATAGATGACTTCAAAGATATGTATCTAGAAGACGATGAAGATGAAATGTAATTTTTTTGTAAGTGCATTAATCACTTAATAATTACAATCTTTCGTACATTTGAGCTTTAATTCACAAAACAAAAATATATAACATCATGAAAACTAAGATTTTCGTAATTATTTTTACATTTTTCAATACATTGACTGCTTTCAGTCAGGATTTTTTAGATGGAGCTTTTACCTTTTCAAGTAAAAAAGAATCTTACATTACATTAACGGATGGTAAGGAGATTGTCGGATTTATTGATGATATAGATCGTAAGAAAGGATTGATAGAAGAGATAACTATAAAGGATTTGGATAAAAAGAAAATTAAATTAAAACCAGAAGATGTTAAACATATGTATATAGCACCTTCTGGATTTGATAAATTTGCTGGTGGAATGGATAAAATGTATGATGCCACAAAATGGGACGATGATAAAAGTGCACATGCAGAACATATCAAAAACGGCTATGTATTTTTTGAAACTACGGATGTAATGATAAAAAAAGAAAAAATGACATTATTACTTCAGTTGGTAAATCCTGGATTTGCAAAGGGTATTAAAGTTTATTTTGACCCAAGAGCAAGCGAAAGTGCGTCTGTAGGAATTGGTGGTATTACCGTAGCAGGTGGTGGTGCAAAATCTTATTATTTCAAGAAAGGTGACGCTGTTGCTTACAAAATGGAAAAGAAAAACTACGATGATGAATTTGCAAATTTATATGGAGACTGTCCTGAACTCGCAAAAGAATTTGGTGAAAAGTTGGGATGGAAAAGAGTAGCAGAGCATGTATTTTTCTACTCTGAAAAATGTAATTAAGAGTTAAGTTAAGAAATTATGAAGCTTTTTACTGCTTCACAAATAAAAAGATGGGATAGTTTTACAATCAAATGTGAGCCTATCTCATCTTTGCATTTAATGGACCGTGCAGCTCTTTCTTTTACAGATTGGTTTTGTTCAGATCCCACTCACTTTAATCATCCAATCACGATAATCTGTGGAAATGGTAATAATGGTGGCGACGGCTTAGCAATAGCAATGTTACTAAGATACAAGTTCTTTACGGTAAATGTCTTAGTCAAAAGGATAGCGCAAGAAGATTCACCTGATTTCGCTCAAAATTTAAAAAGTTTAGTAAGGTTGGGAGATGTCAATATCCAGTTTATTGAAGATGAAATGCTAACGATACAACCCAATTCAATTATTATTGATGCACTTCTGGGAGTAGGATTAAATAGACCTTTAGGTAAAGAATTAGGTGATATCATTGAAAAAATAAACTTATCTGAACATGAAAAAATTATTTCTGTAGACCTACCATCTGGATTACCTGCAGAAGGAATTGGACAGGGCTATATCATAAAGGCAGATGAAGTTTTTACTTTTCAAGTACCAAAACTGAGTTTTTTTAATAAGGAAAATACACTTTTTATAGAAAGATTTGTAGTCGGAGATATTGGATTACATGAAGAGTTTTTAGCTATTGAACCAAGTCCTTTCACATATGTAGATAAGGTCTTTATTCAATCACTATATAAGAAGAGATCTGATTTTCAACACAAAGGTGATTTTGGACATGCCTTAATTGTTGCTGGTCAAAAAGGTAGTTTAGGTGCCGCAGTGCTATCATGCAAAGCAGCACTAAAAGTAGGGGCAGGACTAGTTACAGCAGCAGTTCCAGACATTGGTTTGGATGTTCTTCAAATATCTTTGCCAGAAGCGATGGTAATAAGCTCAGGTGACATCAACTTTACAAAAGAACTTGTTTTTGGAGAAAATAAATTCACAATAGGTTGTGGTCCAGGTTTAGGTCAAGAAGCGAATACGACCACAGCATTAAGAAATTTATTAACTACCCAGCAAAAGCCTTTAGTGTTAGATGCAGATGCGCTCAATATCATTTCCAAAGATAAAACCCTTTGGGACATCATTCCAAGAAGTAGTATTCTGACACCTCATCCCAAAGAATTTTCTAGGCTTTTTGGCCTATCAAATAATAGCCAAGAGATGTTTGACATACAAAAAGAAATGGCTATCAGATATCAAGTTATTTTTGTCTTAAAAGGTGCATTCACGAGAGTGTGTACACCAAATGGTGATGTTTATATAAATAGTACTGGGAATAGTGGCATGGCAACTGGAGGATCAGGAGATGTATTGACAGGTATGATCACAGGCTTATTGGCTCAACAATATTTACCTCATGAAGCTGCTGTTTTTGGTGTTTACTTACATGGATTAGCAGGTGACTTGGCTCTTATCAAACAAAGTAAAGAGAGTCTAATTGCTTCTGATATAATTGATTATATTGGTGCGGCGTACAAATCGTTTGACTAAAATTATTTTGTGAACTATTCTCAATTGTCCTTTCTATTATTGAAACAAATGTTATTTTTGTACATAAATCTAGGCAGTGCCTTGGAGATTATTTTTTCAAATCTTAAATACTCCAATAATTCAAATTATTAAAAATGCAAAAAATAGTAGTTTTATCTGGCGCGGGTATCAGTGCTGAGAGTGGTATCAGTACTTTTAGAGATGCTGATGGACTTTGGGAAGGACATGATGTAATGGCAGTAGCATCTCCGCAAGGCTGGGAAAATGATCAAGCATTGGTTCTCGATTTTTATAATCAACGCAGAAGACAGCTCAAAGAAGTCCATCCTAATGCAGCACACAAAGCCATAGCTAAGTTAGAAGATAAATTTGAAGTTGTAGTAGTAACCCAAAATGTAGATGACCTCCATGAACGTGGTGGTAGTAAAAAGATCATCCATTTACATGGTGAACTCAATAAAGTAAGAAGTACCGGAAATCCAGAGCATGTTACCATTTGGACAGAAGATCTGCATTTGGGTGATTTGTGTCCTGATGGGTATCAACTCAGGCCGCATATTGTGTGGTTTGGAGAGATGGTACCGATGTTAGAACCGGCTATAGAAGAGTGTGCCTCAGCAGACATCATTATGATCGTAGGTACATCTATGCAAGTATATCCAGCAGCGGGCCTTGTCCAATATGCAAATCCAAACTGTCAAGTCTACTACATCGATCCAAAACCTAATATTTCGTACGAACTAAAAAGAAAGCCTAATCTCCATGTCATTGCAGAACCTGCTACTATCGGAGTGGTGGGATTGGTAGAGGAGTTGTTATTTTAAAGTTATATTTGATTCGAACATTTGTAAAATATTTAATCTCAGTTTTTCGTTCAGGTTTCAATCATAATCATTCTCATTTAGAATATTTGTTTTTGAATCGGCTTGTGAATAGATTGTTATCAAAATTAAAACATACTTTGCTGTGAATTATAGAATCAAAATTGTAGGAATATGTCTATTGTTGATGAGTTGTAATATCGTATTTGGACAGTTTAACAAAGACATCAAACTGAAATTGTCAGCGGGAATATATGGTCTTACGCCACCAACTGATAAATTTATTGAAGAATTTGGCTTCACTAAAACATTAAATTATAGTCTTGGTCTAGAAAAAGACTTTAAGTTGAATACCACAGGTAACTGGCTTTTGAGATCCGAAATTTTATACAACAGAACAAATATAAAAGTAGGTTATGATTATATGTCTGTTCCAAATGGCCCACAAGATCATTTTAAAATGGATCAAATACTAATCCCCCTAAAATTAGTCTATGTAAAAAATAAGTTTTCGGCCTTTGTAGGTTTAATAAATAATTTCAATTTTGAAGCACAAATAAAAAGTTTTGACAATGATTATTTTGAATCAGTAGGCACGTTTAATTTTCTGGAACAAGAAAATTCCTTATATTATGAGACAAATAGTGTGGATAAAAAATTTGCCATTCAATATGTAGCTGGTTTTGCAATTGCTGGGTCATCTGGTATGAGCTATGGGTTAGAGTTTATTGACTATTTTGGATACAAAAGTTATTATGGCAAATATTTTTATGATTTTGATAGTACGAAACAAATAAGCTCAAGTGCGTTAAATTTTTACATGACATTTAATCTGAATAGAAGTCAAAAAGAATAATTTAGTGGATTAATAAAATAAACTCTAATAATGAAAATTATAGTAACAACAATTATACTTTTTTTAGGTGTATCCTGTGGAAATGCACAATCAAGTTTTGAAAAATATTTCGGTAAAGATGTAATCTCGGAATATAGAATTAGTCTTTTTCCAATAAGAATTGGTGACAAAGAGCTTGAAATAAGACTTCAAGAAACAAGATTCAACAACGTCTCAATTCACATAACTGAATTTGACAATCTTAGAGAAAAAGTAGCCCTTATTAATTCACATAAACATGTCACTTCAATTGAATTGGCTTCAAATTGGAGAGATACGGCTTTTACATATATCCCAAAGTTCAGGAATCTGGAAAATATAGATTTCGTTTATATAGATGGAAAAATGAATTTAAATTATGACAGTTTGTGGTCAGAATTGCTGAAAATGCCATCGCTTAAGTTTTTGGGTATTTACAATGTCGGTAAAAAATTGGATAGCTCTCCGGCTTTAGATGAGTTATTGGCGAAAATGGAAGGAATTTTTATGAACCAAGCTGAAATTTATCTACCCAATCCTGATGAATATTCTCTAAAAGCTAATAGTATTGTTTTAGAATCCTACAATCATGAAACCAAGACATTCTTTGAATCATTAAAAAAAGCAAGTAATTTAAAGATACTTTCATTGGCAGGTTTTACACTATCTGACGAAAATGTTTCAGATTTTGGACGGTTTAAGGAATTGAGCAAATTGTATGTTTTTAGAATGGGTACAAAGGATGATACACCTTTATTACAAAGCATAGCTTCACTATCAAATTTAAAATATTTCACTTTGAATTTGGGTAAGGCTACTTCAAATATTGAAAGAAATATAGGTTTATTGAAAAATATTCAAGACTTACAATTGTCCGTTAGTTACAAAAGTGAAGCTTGTTATATTCCTGAATCACTTTTTGATTTATATAATTTGAAAAACCTTGTAATTAGTGGTTTTTCTGACACAATTTTAAGTAAAAATGTTAAAAGACTATCCGGTCTTGAAAAACTTGAATTAAGTGGGAACTTCAAAATATTACCCGAAGAAATAGGTGAGCTTAAAAACTTAACAACATTAAATATTCCATTTATTAATCTTATTTCCCTACCAAATACCATAGGGAATTTAAAAAAAATGAAGAAATTAGATGCTAAATTTTCTGAACTTATACGATTGCCGGAATCTATTGGTGATTTAGAAAAACTAGAATATTTAGATTTTGGACATAACAAAATAGAACGATTGCCGAAAAGTATAAAAAAGCTAACTCGATTAAAAGAACTTAAGCTTAACAATAATAATCTTAAAGAATTGCCTTCTGAAATTGGTGATTTATCATCTTTAGAAATTTTGGAGTTAGCCAATAATAATCTCAATGCGATCCCTGATAATATAGGTAAATTGAAAAAGTTAAAGACAATTTCGTTGAACAATAGTTACTATACAGACAGTGACCGTTTTAAACCTGATTTCTCAAATAATATTCTATCTTTACCAACTACAATGCGAAACATGACTGGATTGGAGTCAATTTCATGTGCGCTTAATAAAGAGTTTGATGGCGAAATCCTGAAAGAGTTGATGAATATGCCCCAAATATTTGAAAGAATTGACTTCTCTAATTGCAATATTACAAGTTTACCAAAAACAGGTTGGTCAAATTTCAAAACAAATAGGCTTGACCTGAGCAAGAATAAAATAGAAATGTTCCCTTTGGAAATATATCAATTGGATGATTTTACTGAATTGGACCTTAGAAATAATGGAGACAAATCCCTACACTATTATTGCAATAATGCAACTGAACTAAAAGTAGTTGGCTATCTAAATGGTTTGTTTACTTTGGAAGAAATAAAACAAAGTGAAGGAGTCGTGGAAGCGTTGATGTCATTATCATCAAGATATGACTACCACAACAATTATAATCCTATCTTAAAACTTTATCCTATTGCCTTAGAAATAGATTCTGCAAGAGCTATTGAATTGTTAAGCCCAGATAAATATGCAGATGCTCTATATGAAGCAAAAAGATATGAAGAATGTATAAAGCCATATTCGATAAGTATTCAGCGAGATATTGATTTTTGTATTACGATTGTAAATTTTATTGTCCCTAAAATATATAATAGGGCCAACGCTTATTTCTACACTGGTGATTATAAAAGTAGTTTGAAAGATTTAAAATATCTAGAAACTAAATTTGATATCCTACTAAATGAACAAATGGCGTTAACTTACCTATACATGGAAGATCATTCGAAGGCTGATTCTATTTTTAAAGCTTCAGAAAGTGACTTTTTAGCAAAAATAGAAAATAAAAATAATATTAAATGGTGGGCCAATGAACTAAGTTTAGTGGAGCTATACTTGATCAGCAATGACATTGTCAAATTTAAAAACTATTATAATGTTCTTAAAAATTTAACGCCACCAGACAAAAAAAGTAAATACCTGTTGGATTATCTCTATGAAATATATGCAATTTCAACCAACCAAACATCAAGTATAGATAATTTCTCCAACTTCCAAAAAATTATAAAAGATGAAAATGTATCTTTTGATCGTTGGTCTTGTAAACTTGTTGATATGTGGAGTAGAAAATTAAGTACTGATAAAGCTGAAGAGATATCAAAATGGAATGATTTAATTTGTGGGAAATAGTTTTTGAAAAAATAGAATTGGATGTTCAAGCACTAATGTATGATTGTTAACACTTTCCTCCCGCATTTTCCCAAACAATAATTCCACACCTTCTTTTTATCTCGT